>DUZB01000067.1 GCA_013349725.1 Deltaproteobacteria bacterium
GAGGAAACCCTGGACCAGTTAAACAGAGACCTGGAAATGCCGGGTTACGGCCGGTCGAAACCGGTTTCTCAAAGAGATCAGGAAAACAGTNTCCTTGACCAGCTTTACCGGTTCGAAGGGACCGATTATCAGCTTTACGCAATGCTTCTGCCGTATGATACGGAAAAATTACTCTATCTTATGGCAAAGACTCGAAATGAAAAAACAAAGAGATTGATTTCCAGCTATTTTACCAGGTTAAAAGGAGAAAAGATTTACCTGAAGGGAAAGGACCTGGTTCAGATGGGGTTCAAACCAGGACCGATTTTCAGGAAGATTTTTGAAAGGCTTCTGGAAGCCCGTTTGAACGACATGACTAAGACATGGGATGATGAGAGGCAATTTGTATTAGATAATTTTGGAGATCGAATCACTTCTCGCTGACTTTCTCGTGCAGTGGAAGTCGAAGAGCAATAGATTATCAACCAAAGGGGGAATGTTGCAGGATGAAAAAAGGAAAGATTGTAAGTGGAATGAGGCCAACCGGAAAGATGCATCTCGGACATCTGCACGGAGCGCTCCTCAACTGGAAAAAGCTTCAGGAGGAATACCAATGCCATTATTTTATCGCGGACTGGCACGCGCTGACCAGCGAATACGCGAATCCGGAAATCATTCGGGAAAGCAGGTATGAAATTGTCGCGGACTGGATTTCCATCGGGCTAGATCCGGAAGAATCCATATTTTTTGTCCAGTCCGAGATCAAGGAGCACACGGAGCTTCATCTGATATTTTCCATGATTACTCCGTTGTCCTGGTTGGAAAGAAACCCCACGTACAAGGAACAGCTCACGGAGTTAGCCAAAAAAGAGATCGCGACGTATGGATTTCTGGGATACCCTGTCCTCCAGGCTGCGGATATCCTCATGTACAAAGCCAACGGCGTGCCCGTAGGGGAAGACCAGGCGCCCCATGTTGAACTTACAAGGGAAATCGCGCGACGTTTTAACCACCTCTATGGAGAGCTCTTTCCTGTTCCCGAAACACTGCTTGCGCCCACATCCAAACTGCTTGGAATTGACCGGCGTAAAATGAGCAAGAGCTATGGAAACGCCATCGACCTGACCGATTCGGGCAAGGAGATCGATTCCAAGGTTTCCCAGATGATAACCGATCCCCAGAGGGCCAGAAAGAGCGATCCTGGAGATCCGGATATCTGCAATGTCTTCACACTTCACGAAATCTATTCTGATGCTTCGGATGTGGAAGGGATCAATCAGTCATGCCGCAAAGCCGGAATCGGGTGTGTGGAATGTAAAAAGAAAATGGCGGCCAGTTTGAAAATGGGACTTGCTCCTATTCAGGAAAAGAGGAAGGTGTTGGGCGAAAATATGGACAGAGTCAAGGACATCGTCGCGGAAGGAAACAGAAGGGCAAGGGCTGTTGCAGTGGAGACTATGGCGCAGGTGAGAGATGCGGTCAAGATATAGTGTTGATGAATCCCCATGGAATATGAAGTAAAATTAGAGATATTCGAGGGACCCCTGGATTTGCTTATCCATCTGATCAACAAGGATGAGGTGGATATCTTTGATATTCCCATCTCCAAAATTACGGACCAATACCTCGAATATCTGGATATGATGGAGGCCCTGAATATCAGCGTCGCGGGTGATTTTCTGGTAATGGCTTCCACTCTTATCCACATAAAATCGAAAACCCTGCTGCCCAATATGGGCGATATGGATGAAGAGGAAGACCCGCGCCTTGAAATTACCCGGCCTCTTCTCGAATACATGCAGTTAAAAGAAAAGGCGCAGGAGCTTGCGGAAAGAGACATGCTGGGCAGGGACGTCTTTTCCCGGCAGGAATCGGTCCATTCAAAACGGTTGCTCAAAGGGGAAGATGCCCCTATTGATGTGAGCCTATTTCAGTTGATGGATGCATTCAAACAAATGATGGACCAGCGAAGGCCCGGCGCCGGCATTCACATTCAATCTGAAAAATGGAGCATTAAGGAAAAGTCCCAATTCATCCTGGATGTTCTCAAGAAGAGGGGCGCCCTTTTTTTCCATGAACTCTTTGATAAGGAAGGAACGACCTCGGAATTCATCGTAACGTTTTTAGCCCTTCTGGAACTCGTGCATGCAGGATTTGTCAGGGTCTTCCAACCTTCCTATAAAGGTGAAATCAAACTGATGGCCTGCTTCGAAAATAGCAGGGAGGATTCTTGATGGAAAAACCACTGAAGCTGATTATTGAGGCCCTCCTGTTTGCTTCCTCCGACCCATTGAGTGAGCGGGAGATAATGAATTGCCTCCCGGATATATCCTTATCGGAATTCAAGATTGCGTTAGGCGAACTTCAGGCCGATTATGGCGCCATGGACAGGAGTTTTACAGTTGAAGAGGTGGCGGAGGGATTTCATATGAGGACGAAATCGTTTTATGCTCCGTACATCCTGAAAATGTTGCGGGATTCGCCTACGCGTCTGTCTCGCGCGGCTCTTGAAACACTTGCGATTGTTGCGTACAAACAACCGGTAATCAGGCAGGAAATCGAACGAATTCGTGGTGTGGATGCAGGGGGTGTTCTTCGTGCGCTTCTGGAAAAAAATCTGATTCGGATCATGGGAAGAAAGGCCATTCCAGGAAGGCCGCTCATTTATGGAACGACCAGGAAATTTCTTGAGGTATTTGATTTAAGAGATCTGGATTCACTGCCCAGATTGAAGGAAATCAGCGATTTTATTCCTTCCATGGAGACCCTGTTTCCAACCTCGGATCCAGAGGAAGGAGACCAGGAAGAAGGGGATGAAAGCGGGGCGCTTCAGGTTGAAACGCGGCGGGATGAGGGGAATACGGTTTGATGAAATGAAGAATGTACGTGCAGATGTCGCCGGTTCCGGAAACAAGATGCAAAGGCTGAATAAAATTCTGTCTGCAGCCGGTCTTGCTTCGAGAAGGCAGGCCGATCAATGGATCAGCGCAGGCCGTGTGGCAGTAAATGGCCATGTTATCCAGAAACTGGGGAGCACTGCCATATGGGGAAAAGACAGAATCCGGTTGGATGGAAAAGAGATTCCCGAACCTCCAGGAAAGATCTATCTGATGCTGAACAAACCTTTCGGGTATATCTGTTCCCTTCGAGATCCGGAAGGAAGGCCACTGGTAATGGATCTGCTGCAAGACATTTCCCAGCGAATCTATCCGGTCGGCAGGTTGGATTTTGATTCTCTCGGTCTCTTGCTCTTTACCAATGACGGGGAGTGGGCTTACCGTCTCACCCATCCTAAATATCAGATTCCACGTACGTATAAAGTGACCATGGAAGGGACGATAACCGATCAGGCCATGAATCGTCTGAGGGATGGCGTACCTCTCCACGACGGTCCCAGCGGTTCTTCCAGCGTGACTTTGCTCTCCAAAAATGAGCGGCAAACCCTGATCAGGATGACCATTGCCCAGGGCAGATCCAGACAGGTAAGGAGGATGTTGGAAGCGGTGGGATACAGGGTGGTTCATTTGGTCCGCATATCCTACGGGAGCCTCCAGTTGGGCAACCTTAAAGGTGGGCAATACCGTTATCTGCAGGATAACGAGATAGGGGCCATGAAGAAGTTAGTGAACATAGCGTGATTTTTTTGTTTGCATATCCGCTCCTGTTGTTGTAACGTAGCGCCTGTTTCAGAGTTGCCAGGCCAGTTTTGCTTTCGGGCGATTAACTCAGCGGGAGAGTGCCATCCTCACACGGTGGAAGCCGCGGGTTCAAATCCCGCATCGCCCACCACTAATAAAATCAAAGGGTTATCTCAGTTAAAGGATAGCCCTTTTTTATTGGATTTTCACGTAGGTTTCACGTCAGTTTCATGATTTAATACACGCATTCGTTTCGTATTGTAGATATATAAAATGGCTTTCCCCTCGAAGAGTTGGGGAAAGCCATTGTTTGTTGGGTTAGGGGGTTGTCTTAGAAGAAATCGGAGATGGGTTTGAACTCAATACGCCCTTCAAACTGAATTATAAGATCCGCTGTCTTGTTTTTGCACTCCTGCAACGTCTTTCTGTCTGCCACGATTATCACTTGTGTAACCCGATCGTCCTGGAATCCGTTCTTGATATATATAAGGGTCAAGTCTACTCTTAGCTCTTGCTCATTTTTTATTTCAAGTATTCAAAGCATTACAGGTTTTTTCATCCTTGATCATCTGACGTTTTTTACCTCTATCGAGATGTTCGGGCACAGTAAATTATTAAGCAAACAGATAGAAAGAGCTAAGAGTAGATTTGACCCCTTTCTTTTCTTCCCCATTCCGCTTACCTGATCTCGTAAAAAGTTGTTTCATGGTGACCGTTTAGGGACAGAATCTTATGAACTTATGGACGTCCCGCAGCCCCAGTATTTTGTCCCGGCTTCTGTCGGTAGCCATCTATACGATCTTCGGCCAACCAGGTGTTAAGATACGAATAGTGTAACGCCTAAAGCCTGTTTTGTGACGAAATAGTGTAACGCCTTCTAAAACTCAATTAATCTTTATGGTTATATCATTTTTTGGTAAAAATACCCCGCCCTCATTTAATCATTTATCTGAAAGACTATAAACGGTCGACTGATGGGGAACATCGAAGTCGCATGGCAGGCGGTGGAAGAATTCTTGGCATTGTTCGGTCGGAAGAAGACGGATGGTCGTCGTCAATACCATTTGTTTGTGGAGCAGGGGATCTCACAATTCGATTATCATGAAAATTTAGAAAATCAACGGATACCTTTTCTTTCCAGTTCACGGATTTCATATTCCCAGGCACTGCGATCTTCATCTGTAGTTTCGGGGTTCGGCAGCAGGCTTCGGCGGGTGCAATTGATCAGAGCCTGAAGCGTCTGATAACGACGCGTTTCCCCAATTGCCGGGGCGATATGGTCCTCAATGATTTCACGGACATCTTCAACTGTCAGTTTTTTGTTCATTATCGCTGATTTTGCCTTTAGTTCTGATTTTAATGATGCAAAACCGGCCGCGGAATAATTCTTCATGGTTTTCCCGAACAGGGTTTCAGTTTCAGGCGTCAACGGCTCGTTCAGGACGTCGGAAACCGTCCATTGAATAAAATCATTCCGGTCTCGGCCTTCCGGATCAAGAACCGGAATAATCAGGTCTCCGACCCTTCCAGGGCGCCTGATATCCGGCGAAAGCAAATGGATACGGGCCGTCATGAGCAGCCAGAAAACACGGCCGTGAAGCCGGGAATCAGACATCATGGCCTGAATCTTTCCGGTCAACCGACGTTCCGTGGCATGGACTTCCGGGCCCACACCGCCGAACTGGGTATCCGCCTCATCCACAAAGATCAACACCTTGGCCAGCGCATCGATCACACGCCGCAACCGTTCGAGAATCACGTCCGTCTGGCCGAACCACTGGCTGCGCAGGTTTTTCAGCACGATGACAATCATATCCAGTTCACTGGCCACTGCTTCAAAAATAAAGGTTTTTCCGCCGCCGATGGGCCCGCAGACCGCAGCTCCAGGCAGCGCTCCGGCCTTGGTTGTTTTCAGCCTCGGTATCAGTTCTTTTTTAAAAAACGCCTTTAAATTTGAAAATCCCACGAGATTGTCAATGCGGTGACTGGGTTTTTTGAATTCCACTATGTCTTCGCCTAACTGGCTCTTGATATATTCCTCAACCTTCTCCACCACATCCGATGGTTTAAGCGGGCGCTGTTCATAAGCGGCGCTTTTGAGCATCTGCATCAGGGCATGAATGGATAGTCCGGCGCTGTATTTGGCCAGATCGTCTATGTTGCTCCAGAGTTTCAGTTTTTCCCCTTCCGGTCGGCGGTCGTCGAACCACCGGATAAAATACTCCCGCTGCGCCTCGTCGGGCGCCTGGATGTTAACGCTGATCATTTGGGGCAAACTTGCGATCCGCTGGTTGATCATGCTTTTTGATTCAACCACCAGAACCACCGTATCATTGCTGTTCATGAATCCGGGATCCGAAAACCAGTCCCGGCAAATGCTGATCCGGTGGCGGTCCGCATCCGAAAGATGACTGATATCCCCTTCCGGAATCAGCATATCGCCGGATTCAATGATGATGATCAGGTCCTCGCTCAATACGGGAGAATCATTGATGACGCTTCTTGAACACAGGCACATCTGACGAAGCAGTTCAAGGGCGACAGTGGGGTTGCCCACCGCTGACATGAGATTATCGTCAAAGGATTTGTTCATGACCTCGATCTGCGCGCGAACCTTTTCCCTTGCGAACATTTTTTCAATGGCCAGGGAATCAGCATCATACCCGGTTCGCCATTTCAGCCATGCATCCCGGATTTTATCCCTGTTTTTGGGGCTCATAAACCGGATCGGTCCGTTTAATTCATATACCAGAATCATTCGTTCCGATACCTGCCAGTTGGCTGTCAGATAATCCACCAGCGGAACGTAAGTGGTCTCGTTATTGATGACATTTGCAAACAGATCATGGATATTGCCGGTAAACAGCAGGGTGCGGGTCTGGTCGGAGTTGATTATTTTTCCGGCGGTTTTAAAAAAGGGATAGGATAGGATGTTCATTGAAGAACCCCATGCCCCATGCCGGCTTTGATTTCATCCCAAAATTGGATATTTTCATTCCGGTCGACAGGCTGATCCGGTTCAAATGCCGTTTGCCGGATCTTGTGGCGCTGGCTTAAGAAAGTTTCAAAATCTCTTGCCTGTTCCGGAAGATACACAGGCGCCATTTTATCATAAACAATGGTAGCGCCGGGCGAGGTTTTTAATCCGGCTTCTTTCCAGTTCCAGTACTGGGACAAAGCGACAATGCGGTCGCCCACATAAATGGCTTCATTGAGTTCGTGCGTGACGATAAAAATCGTATATGGCGGCGGTTCGCCCCGTCCTTTTGCAGCACAGTTCTCGCTGTAAAGGGTCAGGAGCATTTTCTGGAGTTCTTCACGGGTCGCCTCATCCAGGGCGCCGAAGGGCTCATCCAAAAGGAGAATTTCCGGTTTCATGATCAGCGCCTGGGCGATGGCCACACGCTGCCGCATGCCGCCGGACATTTCATGGGGATAAAGATGCAGCGCCTTACCTAATTTAAGCGTCTCAAGAAGTGCATCGGCCTGGACAAGATGCTCTTTCCGCAGATTCCGCCACTTGAAAAAATGAAACATGCGGAATGCCAGACTGGTCTGATCCAGCATCAGACCGATGGCCACATTCTCCCTTGCGGTGAGAAAAGGAAAGAGGGAATAATTCTGATAAACAATTCCGCGGTCCCGCCCCGGGCCGTCCACAGTCCGGGCATCGCCGCTGACCGATGAGGTCATGATCACTTCACCCTTGCAGGGAGGATGGGTTCCAATGATGGCCCTGAGCAGTGTCGATTTTCCGCAGCCGCTGGGTCCCACCAGGGATACGATTTCGCCGCGGATGATTTTTAAATTGATATCAAAAAGCACCCGGTTTGAACCGAACCAGTGGCTGATGCCTCTGCATTCAAGAACGATTTCCACGTTCATACAACCATCCCGCCAATCGTTTATTTTTCGTTCACATACCAGGCAAAGCCTGCCCGCTGGATGACCCTGAGCAGATAATCCATTGCAAACCCGAATGCAGCCAGCAGCGTGAGATACGGATATACCACATTCATGTTCAGGAGCCGGGACTGAAGCCGGATACGATATCCGAAGCCCACATCTCCCACCACCATTTCCGCTGCAATAAGGTACACCATGGCCGGACCGATCTGGAGGCGAACGGCATCGATAATTTTTGGGGCAATCTGCTGAAAGATGATATTCCAGACAAGTTCCGTCTGTGACGCACCCAGGGTATACGCCTTAAACAACATTTCCTCATGCACTTCTTTCACCGACAGGTAAACCGACTGCGCCAGCGTCGGCAGAATTCCGAAAGTAATCATGGCGACAAACATATTCGTATCCGTACCCACCATTACAAAAAAAACAGCCAGTGCCGCGGTGGGAGGGATTTTAGCCAGAAGCGACAGAGGAGGGGCCAGAAGCGATTCGAAAACCGAAAAGCATCCCATCATCAATCCCAGGATAACAGCACCGGCAATCCCATAAAAAAGGCCCAGAAACAATCGATAAGCAGTGGCTTTGGAATCAACCACAATCCATCGTTCATCAGAGCGGGGGTTGATTTCGATGATTTTATGAACGCCGTCTTTCAACTGGGACCATGCGGGAATCGTTGAATCCTGCGGGTTTCTCAGATGCTGTACATAAGAAACCAGCGTGTACAGCAAAAGGAGAATCATTACGGACAGGACGCCTAGCAGCAGGCGCCATTTTTTTTGAATTGGTCGACGAATCATTGATGATTAGCTCAGCGAGTGTATTTATTGTTTGACCTTCTCGATATACGACGGATCCAGTCGAAGTTCGGCAGGTTTTTTCTCATCCCTGCCGCCGTAACCGATAACCGGCGATTTAGGCACAATTTCATGATCCACGCAGAAACCGACCACTCGTTTCATGATATCCCTGGTTTCCGGGGATGTCAGCACGCGAATGCCGTCTTCGGGGTCGGCGTAAAACTGTGTTTGCTTAACAACTTCCCGCATGGACTGGAGGTTGAGATTGGAAAACTTCTCACCCAGTGCGATGAGTGTATCGTCCCGGGTGGCAGGGTCAGCCATTCGACCATTAATGGCGTAAAACACATCTGCAATCGCGCAGGCAAAAGCTTCTCCGCCCGGTTTATCAAGGGAAGCCTGGGCGACAGCGACCATATCGATGATCTCTCCGGGAATTTTGGTGGAGTCGAACAGGACCCTGGCATCTTTTCGTTTATTCAGCGTTTCAAGAACAAAAGGGTTCCATACCACAATGGCGTCGAACCCGCTTTTTTTCTGCTGCATGGCAACGGCCGCCGCCGCAGGGTCCATGTTGGTAAAGGTATAGTCTTTTTCCTTTTCTCCCAGCAGTTCCAGGTTTCTTGCAAAACAGTACTCGGATACGGTTTTGGCGAGGCCGTAAACGCGCTTTCCCCGAAGCTGTTTGACATCGCTGATACCCCCGCTCACGATGCAGGCATCCGCGCCGAAGCTGGTGGATGTGGGCAGTATGGCAACAGAGGCACGGCTCAAACTGGGGTTCAAAATATCCATGTTGGTAATGCAGACGGCATCGCACTGATTGGCGCCGTACATGACCAGGCAGGAATCATAATCCGCTTCTTTCAACACAATATCCACCCCCCACTTGTCTTCAATGGGGCCGGTTTTTCCTTTTTTCCCGTCAATGAGTTTGACCTCGTCCGCCACCCCGAATGTACTCCATGAGGGGTATTCGCTCCATGCAATGGAAAATTCCGGCAACTCTTTGGAAAACCCATTCGAGCAGATCAGCAGCCCCGCAGCGATCAATACGGCCAAAAAAATAAACAAATGCTGTTTTCCCTTCATAAACGATCCTCCCTTTGTCATCGTGTTTTGTCGGCCCTGCGGGCTGACGGCATAATAATTGGGCGACGGAATGGATACGCGCCTACTCGGGCAGTGCAAAAGTTTTGTCGGTTGCGGTTTCCTTCGTCTCCAATATTGCCCGGTCCGTCTCTGCGGCAAGCCCGACCAGCGCATCAAACTCACTGCTGCTTGAAGTTTTTCTTGCATATTCCAGGAATTCGGCTTCCTGGGCCCTGGTATCCGTCCCTGCCAATTCCGTTGATATACGGGCCTCGGCTTTGATTTCCTGACGCAGTTCCCGCATTTGCTGTAATTCCCGGGCTGAACCGTCTTCCGCAATGCCTGAAAATGCGTCGGCAATATCCTTTTCCTGTTTGGCGGTAATCACGTCGGCAATGGTGTCCGCTGCTTCCGACTTTATTTTCTCAATATCCCGGATCAACTGGTGAAGATTGACCTTATGCTCCGCGATCCGCTTGCCGTAGCCGTCGATATCCGCCTCCAGTTCATCGATGCGGGCCTGTTTTTCCGCCAGGGTGGAAGAAAAATCATTGTAGGCGCTGAGGCATTTCATATAATCTTCGTCGTGCTGGATCTCTTCTTTGGATTTGCCGGCTGCCTGCAGCACATTGACTTTCTGCTTGGCCTTTGCCAGGGCGCCGGCTTTTAAATCCTCAAGCCGCTTTACCTCATCGGTCAGCGATTTCACCTTGGCAAGCTTGTTTTCCTGCTGGGCAATCAATCCGGCAACGGCTTGTTTGTACTGATGGATCTGGGTCGTCTTGTCGTTGACAATCGCATCAAACTTGGCCCGGATCACATGCGGATTGGTATCCAGCGTCTTTCGGGCGGAATCAAGCTGCCCGGTCATGAGATACCCCACGGCTTTAATCCATCTGGTAAGTGCAGAGAACATGGTTTATTCCTCCCTAATATCATTTACAGCGACATCGTGACTACGAACTTCATTTTCCAAAGCCATCATGCGTTGTTTTACTTTTCCGGCCACTTCAAGGTTCTGATCAAGCTCTTTTCGGATACCCGCCAGGTCCGATTCCCGGGAGGCCTCATCCAACCCCATCAATTGGATACTGGCCAGAACATTGCCCAGCTTATGGATACTTTCGGCAACCTCTTCAATAATGCCCTCCCGCCTGGCCAGTATCGGGTCCCGGGCGGCAACGGTGGTCATCCGTGAAGCAGTGTAACTGAGATCGAGCGTATTCTCAAGGGAAAACACACATTGCTTGAAAAGCTGATCCACGCCGGACAGGATGTCTATGGTTGCCGGGCTGTTCAGCACGCCGGACCACGATTTGCCTTCTTCAAACGCCTTTGCCATGGTCCTTAGATCCCTGAGGCAGGCTTCTGTTCGCGGGTCTCCATCCGCTGACAGGCGGGCATCCAGTTCATCGAGCGCCTTTTCCCTCTCGGCCATGGCTTCCCGCTGAAGGGATTCAAGAACATTTTCGGCCAGGGAACGGTTGCCCGTAAACAGGTTGGTCAAAAAATACCCCGCAGCCCCAAGAACGCAGGCAATACCCGCAAAGATGCCGATGCCGGAAGGGATGCTGAAAGCCCAAAGGACAGCCAGGTCCGTTACACCCGCTAAAAAAGGAAAAAGGGTCAGCGGACTCGACAGGAGTTTTAGAAAATATTTCTTTTTGAATTTTGCTATGGCCATGAATTTCGCCACCAGGGGAGCAGGAACTTTCTTTTAACGTCAAGAAGAATTGAAACCAGCAGGACATTGGTGTCAACAACAAATCTTCGATTCGTGTTTATTTGGATTCCACTTCGAAAAAAGTGTAAACTGAGAAATGAAGGATGCCAACAAACCGATCATCTTCTCCATTTGGCGTTTTCGCAACCGTTCACGGGTTCCAGTGTTCAGGTTTCCCTCTGCACTCCGTTCATAGTGACGCCGTGAGTCGTTTTCTCCGTCAATGCCCTCACGGGCACACTACAAACCCTCCCCGTTCCGGCCCGACACAATCGCATCCCGAAGGAAGCGACAAACCCTCGAACGTCTGCCTGTTTTCTTTTTGGACCCCAACGGCCGGGTGCCTGCAGGCTTCAATCTCAACATTCGCCCTTCTCTACTCGGGCAGTTTTATGGAAGTTGTATGTCCCTGTCTTGATTACTGTTGCGTCCGCGCCAAACGCTTTTCCTCGGCCCAGGCCCGAATGTCATCCAGACTGGACGCTTCCAGAAATCGTTCCCCCAACTCCTCGATCTCTTCTGTGCTTAAACCGAAAAGAATCGGGGGCACCAAATCGGGATCCACCTGGAAACGTCTAACCATCTGCCGGGATAGAAACCTAACGGCTTCCTTTTCCATCCCCTTTTCCATCCCCTTCTCCATTCCAATCCGCTCAACGCTCGTTATATATGGCATCTTCTTCCCCTCCTCATATTCCTTAAGTGTTTCCCAGAACAGCGACTGATGCGCCTCAGGGAGATCAAGCATCCAATCGATAAAACGAAACAAATTCAATATATCATGCCTGCTGTACCCTTCGGAGTAAAGACTTTTGATCAGATGGATCTTGCTGTGCAGTCGCCGATCCGCATCTTTTCGGGTTTCCATGGCCGCAAGGTGGGCTCGAACCACCACCGCAAAGGGATTTCTCTCGGCCGCTTCCAAAAGGCCGGGGGCCTTCCGATAATCCAGAAGCTTGACTACGGGATACCGGAACTGAACCTCGCAGCCCCATAGCCCATGGCCATACTGATCGGGCCGCCATTCCGGGTTTTCATCGGCCAGGATCGCCAGACTCACCACTTCGCGGTTATAGCGATCCAATATCCGGTAATGATACACGAACATTCGAAACGGAAAGCCCTTTTCTTTCTGCGCCTGCACTTCCACGTGGATCAAGATCCAGGCTTCCCGGCCGTTTAACAGCCACACTTTCACAAGCTTGTCGACTCTTCGAGGTCCAATCTCCGCATCCTGAGTTATCTGCTGAAGTTCCTGGTCCAGAAACTCAGGCGGACGTTTCCAGTCAATGGCTGCATGAGCCTCAGAAAAGAACAGGCGCATGAACGGCTCAAAATAGGTTTCCAGAATCTCTTTCCAGGGCGAGTCATAATCCGTCACTTTCTCTACTCCCATATAATTGAATGAGTTTCTTATCACTCAGAACGTTACCGCAAAAAAAACGCTCATGACAAAGGAGTTTGTCACCCCTGTAGATGAAAGCGGTTTGTTGTTCTGTGCGTCGACCACCATCCGGCTGAACGCCGAAGTTTTCGAATTTTTCAAGGCCCGGGGCAAGGGGCGGCAAACGAAAATAAATGAGGTGCTTCAGGATTATGTGGATGCGGCGAGGTGATTAAATACCGTCTATTCCCGTCTTATCCTCACCGTAGCCCCTTCTTCCGCCTTGAACCCGCTTTTTATCGTCACTCTTGGGGCTTTAAAGGTAACTGTCGCACCGCTTTTGATTGTCACATCCGGGCCGATGGTGATGGATGTGCCATCGCTGCATTCACAAGC
>DUZB01000068.1 GCA_013349725.1 Deltaproteobacteria bacterium
ACGCTTTTAGGTTCTCGATGCGGTTCTTTTGATGCCGGGCTTAAGATGCTGGAAACCTTTCCGGGAATGCCTCTTGAAAGACTCATATCGGGAACCTATTGTATGGAAGATGCACTTTTGGCGTTTCAACGGGCGGAAGAACGAGATTCCCTGAAGATCTTGATTGATATGAACGCGGGATCGTGTGAAGCTTCAATTATGTAAACCTCTGTGTGAGCGGCTTTTAGCCGCGATTTTCTGCTGCAATCGGGGCTGAAAGCCCCTCACACAAGAATCAGGAGTACAGGATCGAGAAGTTTCTTTTGATCTGACCGGCCTTTTTTTCAGCAAGAGGCTGCGATCTTATGCAGCGATAAACCAGCAACCTGCAACGTGTAACCCGGGTCGTTTAACACGGGAGGATACTTGGAAATGTTCACGGGTCTTATCGAAGATATTGGAAAAATAAAGAATATGCAGCACATCGGGGGGGATATACGCCTGACCGTTATGATTCCCGAATGGACTGACGAGTGCAGATTGGGGGACAGCGTTGCAGTGAATGGGGTTTGTCTTACCNTATCGGAGATAAAAAANGGCTCTCTGAGCATGGATGTTTCCGCGGAATCCGTTTCCAGAACCACGCTCGGTTCATTAAAAACGGGCAGCCCGGTAAATCTTGAACGGGCACTGCGTCTTTCCGATCGCCTGGGCGGACATCTGGTATCCGGCCATGTGGACGGAATCGGCACTGTAGTAAAAAAAGAAATGAGGCATGGATCGTGGCTTTTCAAAATTGAGATACCCGAAACGCTTTCCCGTTACACAATCGAAAAAGGCTCCATTACGGTAGATGGCATCAGTCTCACGATTAATGCTTGTGGAAAAAACTTTTTTGAAGTAAACATCATCCCTGAAACAGGAAAGGGAACCACCCTGCTGGATAAAAAACGCGGGGATCCGGTAAATATAGAAACGGATCTGATTGGAAAATATATCGAAAAATTTTTAACCGACAAGGGACCGGATCACCTGAAAAGCAAGTCTTCCGGAATTGATATGGACACCCTGATAAAACACGGATTTGGTAAATAATATGCCTATCGCAACAATTGATGAAGTTTTAGAAGATATGAGAAAAGGGAAGATGATTATCCTTGTCGACGATGAAGACAGGGAAAATGAAGGAGATCTGACCATTGCCGCAGAGATGGTCACTCCTGAAACGATTAACTTTATGGCCAAGTACGGACGCGGACTGATATGCCTTGCACTGGAACCGCCCCTGGTGGAGAAGCTTAAACTCGTCCAGATGGTTACGGACAACCGGTCTCCATTTCAAACAGCCTTTACCGTATCCATCGAAGCTGCTCAAGGAGTAACCACCGGTATTTCAGCGGCTGACAGGGCGCACACTATTTTGACGGCCATCGCGGAGGATGCAAAGCCCGAAGACCTGGTCCAACCAGGCCATATTTTCCCTCTGCGGGCAAGAAGGGGAGGGGTCCTTTTCAGAACGGGACAGACGGAAGGTTCCGTTGACCTGGCCCGACTTGCGGGGTTTAAGCCTGCAGGCGTGATCTGTGAGGTCATGAGGGATGACGGCTGTATGGCCCGCCTTCCTGATTTGGAAAAATTTGCAGAGGAACACGATCTTAAGATCGCCACTATCGCCGATCTCATATCCTACAGGATGAGGATGGAATCCTTCGTAAACCCTGTAGCAGAGACGTTTCTCCCGACACCTTTCGGTGAATTCAAGGCCATCGCATTCGTTAATGATATTGATGAGTACGAACATCTGGCCCTGGTTAAAGGAGAAATCGATCCCGAAAAAGAGATTATGGTCCGGGTTCATTCCGGTTGTTTGACCGGGGATGTCTTTTCTTCCTACCGCTGTGACTGTGGAGAACAGCTTGCCATGGCCATGAGAATGGTACAGGAGGAAGGGTTGGGAGTAATCCTTTATCTGCAGCAGGAGGGAAGGGGAATTGGTCTGGCAAACAAACTGAAGGCCTATGCCCTGCAGGACAAGGGGTTCGATACCGTGGAGGCCAACGAAGAGCTTGGTTTTGCAGCAGACCTTCGTAATTATGGTGTGGGCGCCCAGATTCTGGTGGCCCTTGGGGTCAGAAAAATGAGGCTGATTACCAACAATCCTAAAAAAATCAAAGGCCTGGAAGGCTATGGTCTCACCGTGACGGGACGAATCCCCGTTGAATGTATTCCAAGGCCTGAGAATCTCCGATATCTTACAACAAAATGCCAGAAGCTTGGTCATCTTTTGAAAAACACTTCGAGTTAAGTAAGCCAGGGGGGGAGCAGATATGCCCAATGTATTAGAAGGGGATCTTTCAGCCGAAGGGCTGCGATTTGCGATTATCGTAAGCCGATTCAACGATTTTATAGGTGCAAGGCTTCTTGACGGCGCTATAGATGCCTTGATAAGGCACGGGGCTGACGATGAGCAGATCGTTGTGGTGCGGGTTCCCGGCGCTTTTGAGATACCGCTTGCAGCCAAAAAACTGCTTCAAAGCGGCGGAAAATATGATGCCGTGATCTGTCTTGGCGCCGTTATTCGCGGCTCCACCTCCCACTTCGACTATGTGGCGGGCGAAGTCTCCAAGGGAATCGCCACGGTAGCGCTTGAAAGCAATGTACCTGTAACCTTTGGCGTGCTGACCACGGATAACCTGGAACAGGCTATTGAAAGAGCGGGTTCCAAGGCAGGGAACAAGGGGTGGGACGCAGCCCTGACAGCCATTGAAATGGCAAACCTTTTCAAAAACATGGGACATCCGGCTCCCTGAGACAGTGANTANAAATGGGCGACAGAAGGCGTGCCCGTGAATTGGCCGTGCAGGTTCTTTTTCATCTGGAATTCAACTCTGGCGATCCTGACGAAGCATTTGAGCTGATTTGCGAAAATTTTGATGCAAAAGAACCTGTCAGGGCATTTGCCAGGCGTCTGGTGCTGGGTGTTTGTTCAGAAAAAAAGGTACTGGACAGACTTATCGTGAAGGCATCAAAGAACTGGCGAATGGAAAGGATGGCTCATGTGGACAAGACCATCCTCAGATTGGGCGCCTATGAAATGCTCTTTATGGAAGAGATCCCGCCCAAAGTATCCCTGGATGAGGCTGTGGAGATCGGGAAGAAGTTCGGCGCTGAGGAGTCAGGCAAATATGTAAATGGTGTGTTAGACAGCATCTATGCCTCTATCATGGAGAAAAAATAATCGGACCGACAGGATAGGTTCCGGAAAAATAAGATATGAAATATAACCCTCATGAAATTGAGCCGAAATGGCAGAAATACTGGGATAAAAACAATATTTTCAAAGTATTGAAAGAACCATCTAAAGAAAAATATTATCTTTTGGAGATGTTTCCGTATCCCTCGGGAAAAATCCACATGGGCCATGTGCGAAACTATACCATCGGTGATGTGGTTGCCCGATATAAACGGATGTGCGGAAAAAATGTGCTTCACCCCATGGGATGGGACGCTTTCGGGATGCCGGCTGAAAATGCCGCCATCGAAAACAAAATTCATCCCGCGACCTGGACCAATGACAATATCCAGGCCATGAAATCCCAACTGAAGCGAATGGGTTTCAGTTATGACTGGGATCGGGAAATTTCCACCTGTCATCCGGACTATTACAGATGGGAACAACTGATCTTTCTCAAGATGTATGAGTGTGGTCTGGCCTACAGAAAGAAAACCCAGGTGAACTGGTGCGAAAAATGCCAGACCGTATTGGCTAATGAACAGGTGGAGGAAGGTTGCTGCTGGCGCCATACCAATGATGAGGTCAGTATCAAGGAAATGGATAGCTGGTTCCTCAAGATTACCGATTATGCGGAAGAGATCTTAGAGTTCTGTGATAAGCTTCCCGGCTGGCCGGAAAGAGTCCTGACCATGCAGAGAAACTGGATCGGGAAGAGCCACGGCGCTGTGATACGATTTCCTCTGGCAGGTTCGGATGAGACCATAGAAGTCTTTACCACCCGTCAGGACACGGTTTTCGGCGCCACCTTTCTTTGTTTTGCGCCGGAGCATCCACTGGTTCGAGAAATGGTCGTCGGTCTTCCTCAGGAAAAGGAAGTTCTTTCTTTCATCGAACGTACGCTGAAAATGGAACATTTTGTCCGTACCGCCGATCTCACCGCCAAAGAAGGCGTCTTTACGGGAAGGTACTGTGTAAATCCCCTGACCGGAGAAGAAATCCCTATTTATGTGGCTAATTTTGTGCTCTATCATTATGGAACGGGCGCCATCATGGCGGTCCCAACCCATGACCAGAGAGACTTTGAGTTTGCAAAGAAATACAACCTGAAACTCAGGGTGGTGATTACTCCCCCGGATCGGAAAATGCAAGAGGCCTCCATGACGGAAGCCTACGTGGATGAAGGAATCCTCGTCAACTCCGGTCCTTTTGACGGTCAGCCGAACCTGGCCGCATTGGATAGTATCGCGGATTATCTCGAATCGAAAGGGATGGGACACAAGACCGTTAATTATCGGATCAGAGACTGGGGTATATCCCGCCAACGATACTGGGGAACGCCAATTCCTATTCTCTATTGCGACAGGTGCGGTACGGTTCCCGTTCCGGAAGAAGATCTTCCCATTATTCTCCCGCTGGATCTGGATATGAGACCCAACGGCGGTTCACCTCTTCCCTTTGAGCCCGGTTTTTATGAAACGACCTGCCCCGGATGTCAGGGAAAAGCCAGACGGGAAACGGATACCATGGATACGTTCGTTGAATCTTCCTGGTATTTTGATCGATATACCTGCCCCGATTATACCGATGGTCCCCTTGATCCCGAAAGGGTCGATTACTGGATGCCGGTGGATCAGTATATCGGGGGGATTGAGCATGCCATTCTGCATCTGCTCTATTCACGGTTCTACACGAGAGTCTTGAGAGATTTCGGCCATTTGAAAATTTCCGAGCCCTTTACCAACCTCCTGACGCAGGGCATGGTCTGCAAGGAAACCCAGGAATGCCCTGAACACGGCTATCTTTATCCCTATGAAGTGGTGGACGGATGTTGCGTCAAGTGCCGCAAGGAGATTATTGAGGGCAGTATCGTAAAGATGTCCAAATCGAAAAAGAATGTCGTGGATCCGGAAGAACTTATCAAGGGGTATGGCGCAGACACCGTGC
Source organism: Deltaproteobacteria bacterium (assembly GCA_013349725.1). The sequence goes on from DUZB01000068.1 coordinate 5,159, forward strand.
GCATGTTCTGTCTGTTTGCCTCTCCTCCGGACAAAGATCTGGAATGGAATGATCGCGGTGTTGACGGTTCATCGAGGTTCCTCGGTCGGGTATGGAGACTTGTGGATGACAACCTGGACTCCCTTTGCGGGGTCAGGCCTTTTTCTGGAAACGAAGGGCTTTCAGACTCACTGGAATCCCTGCACAGAAAAACCCATGCAACCATCAAGAAGGTTACCGAAGATATTGATAAACGATTTCATTTCAACACCGGAATTTCGGCAGTCATGGAACTCGTTAATGAAATCTACAGGTTTCTCAATGAAGAAGAGGAAAAAGGGGATCCGGCGTGGTCTGTGATCCGGAAAGCCGTGGAAACCGCCATTGTCCTGCTGTCGCCTGTTGTCCCCCATATGACGGAAGAACTGTGGCAGAGGTTGGGGAATCAGGGCCTTCTCCTGGCTACCCCGTGGCCGGCCCATGATGAACAGGCCTTGAAAGCGGAAACCAGGCTGGTGGTATTGCAGGTTAACGGTAAAGTCAGGAGTAAGATAGAAGTGCTCGCTTCACTCAACGAAAAAGAAATCGAGGCGGCCGCTCTCGCAAACGAAAGAATTCGTCAATTTATTCAGGAAAAAACTATTCGGAAGGTCATTGTGGTGCAGAAAAAACTTGTCAATATCGTTTTGTAAAACAGAAATCCTCATGATGAAATCTTTTTTTGCCATACTGTTTGTGTTTATTGCGGCTGGCTGTGGTTACAGCCTTCAGGCCACGGGTCAGCCCGCGGGAATGGTGATCAGCAGTCTTTCCATCCCCATGATGACAAGTCCTTCTTCCGCATTGGGATTCGAAGGTGACTTTACCCGAGTCATCCGTCGGGAATTCGTAAGTCATTCCCAGATACCGCTCGTATCCAGCGACGGGGCAAATATGGTTCTGACCGGCGTGATTAATAAAATCAGCACGGAACCTTTGAGCTACAGGGTCGGAGAGGATAAATTTGAAGTGACAACCTCCCGCTGGTTGAGAATTCGGCTGGACGCAAAACTGGTGGACAGGAAATCCGGGAATATCGTCTGGCATGATCCGAACATGGAAGAAAAGGTTGCCTTCTCTGTAAATTCAGATCCCATGATTACCGCTTACAACGAAAGAAAAGCGGCTGAAGCAGCCGCCAAACTGTTTGCGGAGAGGATTTACATGAAAACCATGGAAAGGTTTTGATGGCCTCGGATCTGAACCCTGAACAGGTCCTGAAACGACTGAAAAAGGGAGAGACAAGTCCGGTCTACCTGTTTTATGGAGAAGAGGATTTCCGACTGGAAAAACTCCTGGATTCCTTTCGGGAAACTTGCCTTGATGAAGCGGCAAGGGATTTCAATCTCCGGATATTTGATGGGGACAATGCTTCTCCGGCGGATATCCTTGATGATGCTCGTTCCTTCCCGTTCATGTCTTCAAACCGACTGATTATTGTACGAAGGGTGGAGAAATTTTCTGCCTCGGATCTGGAAAGTTTCCTTCCCTATCTGGAAAACCCTGTAGATACCACCTGTCTCATCTTCGTTTCCCTCAAAACCGATTTCAAGAAAAAATTTTATAAAAAGTGCAGAGAAATGGGGGTGGCTGTTCATTTCCAATCCCTCTACGACAGTCAGGTTCCCCCTTGGATAAAAAGGATGGCCGGGGATCTTGGTTTGAAAATTACGGATGAGGCCTGTGAATATCTTCACGGGATTGTCGGAAACCGGCTGAGAGAAATTCATACAGAACTTGAAAAACTACACCTGAGGCACCAAGGTCAATCAATAGGCGTTGAGGAAATCAAGGAATCAGCCAGATACAGCAGAGTTTATACGATCTTTGAATTGATGGATCACATATCCTCCAAAGACAGGGAAAGAGCGGTTTCGGTGTTAAACCGGTTTCTGGAAGAGGAAGGAAAGGATGCCGCTTTTGGAATTATCGGTATGCTTAACCGCCAGATACGCCTCCTCCTTGATACTGCTACCATCCTGGAGAACGGAGGAGGGCAGGCTGATGTGGCAAAAAAGGTAAAAGTCCCTCCATTCCTCGTAAAAAAAATCGTCCAGCAGTCCAAGAAATGGACGCTGGACGAACTTGAACGGGGATTGCATCTCCTTCATCGCGCAGACGGACATTTAAAAACCGGATCCCAAGCCCATCTCGTTCTTGAAATGCTGGTTATTTCGTTGTTCCATCAGGCTTCTGGGGCTGCAAGCTGATTGACCTGATGTTCCAGCCGGGAAACCCTTCGAGACGCCTGGTTCTTATGGATCACGCCCTTGGAAGCTGTCTTTTGAATGATCGACACGGCCTTTTTCAGGCTTTCTCGGGCCTCTGGTTCTGAATTGTTAGCCACCGCCGCCCTGACTTCTTTTACTGCCTTTTTCACTCTGGTTTTGTAACTCTTGTTTTCCACCCGTTTAATTTCGCTTTGCTTTGCCCTTTTTAGGGCCGATTTGTGGTTGGCCAACTCAGTTCCTCCTTAGGAATTTGCTATTATTGGAGCCATGCTGTCTCACCGGCCGGTACGTCCATTCATTCCGGTTTCATGGGACGAAAACTCCATTTATTATTTTTAACTCTTTATTTTAAACCTTCAGGAATTTATGTCAAGGATTTTCTGCGAGCTGGAAGGATCGGACGGTTCTGAAAAGAGCAAAATGAGCCGGGCCGCAGGTGTGGTGGGATTTTTTACCCTTGCGAGCCGAATCCTGGGGTTGGTCCGAGATATGGTCATTGCAGCCATGTTCGGCTCGGGGGTGGCGGCAGACGCGTTTTTTGTTGCGTTTAGAATACCGAACCTTTTGCGACGTCTCTTCGCTGAAGGATCGTTGACCATAGCGTTCATCCCGGTGTTCACGGAATTTCTTTCCAGGAAAGGCAGGCGCGCCGCCTTCGAGCTCGCCGGGGCTTTCCTTACCATACTCTTCCTGGTTCTATTGGTCCTTACGGTCGCGGGAATTTTTCTGGCGCCATGGATTGTCAGAATACAGGCATTCGGGTTCGGCGGCTTCGGATTCAAATACGAGCTCACCGTGCTCCTTACAAGAATTACCTTCCCGTATATATTCTTTATCGGCATTGTGGCATTCTTCATGGGAGTGTTGAATTCATTGAGGCATTTTGCCGCACCTGCTGCCGCTCCCATTTTTCTTAACGTGGGGATCATCGGGGCCGCCTTTTTCATTGCTCCCCATTGCTCCATGCCCATTACGGGGATTGCAATCGGTGTCCTTATGGGAGGCCTCCTGCAGGTAGCCCTTCAAATTCCCCCGGCGGTAAAGTCAGGAGTCCGTTTTTCCCCTCGGTGGCAACCAAATCATCCGGCAATAAAAAAAATCGGCCTGTTAATGGCGCCGGCAATCTTTGGTTCTGCTGTCTATCAATTCAATCAGTTTCTGGGGACCCTGTTAGCCAGTTTTCTGCCGGAAGGCAGCGTTTCGTGGCTTTATTATGCCGATCGTCTTGTCCAGTTTCCTCTTGGCATTTTTGCCATTGCCATCAGTACGGCAGCGCTTCCTTCCCTTTCCTCAGAAGCCGCCCATGGGAATTTGAAAGGTTTTTTTGACACCTTGAATCATGCCCTGTGCCTGGTTTTTTTCATCACTCTGCCCTGCATGATCGGTCTGATCGCTCTCGGAAAACCGATCGTGGAAATCCTCTTTGAAAGGGGTGCATTTGGTTCTCACGCCTCCGAAATGACCTATGAGGCCCTCCTTTTTTACGCTTTCGGATTATGGGCCTTCTCGGGAATTCGGGTACTGGTATCGGCTTTTTATGCGCTTCAAGACACGAAAACGCCTGTAAAAGTGGCTGTTATCACCCTCTTCGTAAATCTCATTTCAAGTCTCCTCTTTATGGGACCCTTGCGTCACGGAGGAATTGCTCTTTCTCTCTCCATTGCTTCGGGCGTTCAAGTCTTATTGCTGGCCCTGTTCTTGAAAAAAAAATGGCCTTTGCTCCAGTACAAACCGGTCTTGAAATCTTTTATGAAGTCCCTGTTCGCATCCCTGATCATGGGTTTGGGGATCTATCTTCTGGAATTTTCCTGCTTCTCGACAAATTCCGAGCTTTCTTCGGGAACAAAGATTGCGAACCTGACAATTCTGATATTCTCTGGCATAATACTATTTTTCCTGGTGGCCCGTGCTTTACGGTGTAATGAAATCGCGTCCATCAGAGATATGATCAGATTGAGGTTAAAAAGAGGAAGATAAATTATGACAACAGATTTTTCTGCTGCAACTTCCAGCCAAATGGTGCCTGTGGATTCCATCGACTGTTCACCGGGCCCCTATTGCATGAGTTTCGGATATGATCTGAATCCCTTGATCCTGTCAATCGAGAGCGTGGGCCTCCTGAACAGCCCCATTCTCCTTGCCTCTGAAAACTCCCACAGGATGGTCATTATTGCCGGTTATCGAAGGATACAGGCCCTGAAGCGCCTGCGCCTTCATTCATTCCCATGCAGGGTTTTCCCGGCTTCGGCTCTTGACCCACTGCATTGTCTCCTGATCAATCTCTACGAAAACCTTTCCACCCGGAAATTGAACGACGTAGAAAAGGCGATGGTCCTGGCACGGATGGGAAATCTCATGCCTGAAAAAACCATTATTGAGCAATACCTGCCTGTCCTGGACCTGGTCCCAAGGAGGGATATTTTTCTCCTCTACAAAAACATTGCAGGTGAATTGGGAGAAACCGGCAAGAGGGCCCTTGCGGAGGGAAGATTGTCCCTGCAGGCGGCAAAAATGCTTCTGGATCTGGACAAAACTGCGAGAGATGAAATTCTGAGATTTTTCTCAAATCTCATGTTAAACATGAATCAGCAAAGACATCTAATTGATTTTATAATGGATATATCAATCATTGAAAACCGATCCGTTCCGAATCTTTTAGTCGATCCGTCCATCAGGGAAATGGAGACAGACGTCCGAATGAACGCGCCTCAGAAAGCAAAGGCCGTAATGAAATGGTTTAGAAAAAGGCGTCTGCCCTCCGTTGTTGAAGCGGAGAGAGGTTTCAAGAAAAGCGTTTCAGAGCTGAGACTTCCCGATGGAGTCAGGATTGTGGCCCCTCCATTTTTTGAAGGACCTGATTATCGAATGGAGATTTCTTTTAGAGATGGCCGGCAATTGGCAAAGGTACTGAAGGACCTTTCCACCATAAAAAAACTTGTGGATATTGGAAATCCCCAGGAGAAAGAAAGATAATGACTGAGTTCCCTGTAAGCAAGGTGATTTTCGAGAAACATTCTGGTGTAATAAATAAATATATTAGATATTTAATAGAAAAAAATAATGCAACAATTGAAGAATATGAAGAAACGGGAAGAGGGGAGGGCGCAGAGGAAAATGCCGCATTCCATATGGGGAAAGATGTGCTCCATTTCCTCTCCTATAAAGGAGAATTCCTAAAACCCTGTCCCGGAACCAGGGAATATATCTGTTGTGGATACCAGATTCTGAACGTTGGGACGAATTGTCCCCTGAACTGCAGTTATTGCATTCTTCAATACTACTTTAACAATCCCCATCTGAGAGTGCATGCAAACCTTGAGAAAGAACTGCCACGGCTCCTTGAAACCATTGATTCTCAACCGGGAAAAATTTTCAGGGTGGGAACAGGGGAATTTACCGACAGCCTGGCCCTGGATCCTGTGGCCCGATGGACCGAACTGTTGGTTCCGGCCTTTTCAAAGAGGAAGAACGCCGTTTTAGAACTCAAAACAAAGACAACCCATATCGACGGACTTCTTGCCGTTAGGGAACGGGACCGGATTATTGTTTCGTGGTCCCTGAACAGCTCCTATATTTGTGCAAAGGAGGAACATGGCGCTGCAAGCATTGAAAAGAGGCTCAAAGCTGCCCGGAGGTGTCAGGCGGAAGGATTCAAAATCGGTTTTCATTTTGATCCGCTTATTTTTCACGACGGGTGGAAAGAGCAGTATGCGAGAACCGTGGATTTGATGGCACATTACGTTGACCCGAAATCGATCATCTGGATCAGTTTCGGCTCGTTTCGGTTCATGCCCGGCTTGAAGCCCGTGCTTCGAAAAAGACATCCCGGAACCTGCATACTGAATGGGGAGTTTGTCATGGGATTAGACGGGAAAATGCGGTATTTCAAACCCATGAGAATGGAGATGTATGCCTTTATGAGAGAGAAGCTGGAGCAATGGCATCCGGATCTCGGGCTCTACCTCTGCATGGAGTCCGATGAAATCTGGGAGAAAAGTATGGGGTGGTCCCCCGGGGAAAGTTCCGGCCTCAGCCGGTATCTTGATGAGAGGGTGAAGAGAATTTTCGGGTAGATTTGTTTTCAGGATTATGCTAATGAAGGGCTGATTGGGGAGCGATACTTGAAACTTGAAATTTGAAACTTGGGAAAGAAACGACAATTCAGATGCTTACCAAGTTTCAAATTTCAAGTTTCTTTCAGAAGCAAGTGAGAAAAGGGTTCTGAAAATATGTTTCAAAGGTTCCCAAAAGCATTTTTTTGAAAACCATATAAGCAACAGGAGAATTTCTATGACATTAATGGAAAAGGTAAATGATGCCCTACAGAAAGTTAGGCCATCGCTTCAGGCTGATGGTGGAGACGTGCAACTTGTGGACGTGAATGATGAAGGATTGGTACGGGTAAAGCTGACCGGCGCCTGCGGCGGTTGCCCCATGTCGCAAATGACGCTGAAAATGGGAATTGAAAAAATCTTAAAACAGAATGTCCCCGAAGTGAAAAGCGTGGAATCTGTTTAACAACATTGTAAACAAAACTCAGATAATCAAGGAGAAATTATGGACATCAAAACAGTTGGCGTAGTTGGTGCAGGAACAATGGGAAATGGAATTGCCCAGGCGGCAGCCCAGATCGGTTGTGACGTGATTATGAGGGACATAAAAGACGATTTTGTGGAGCGAGGCCTGAAAAATATTGACCGTTTTCTCTCAAGGAGTGTTGAAAAAGGGAAAATGGATGCTGCCCGGAAGGACGCGATTCTTGGCAGAATAAAGGGCACCACGGATATGCAGGTCCTCAAAGATGCGGATTTCATTATTGAAGTGGTCCTTGAAGACATGGAATTAAAGAAGAGCGTTTTCAGCGAATTGGATGAAATCTGCGGTCCGAATGTCATCCTTGCTTCCAATACGTCATCCATGTCCCTGACTGAAATTGCAACGGCGACTAAACGCCCGGACAAGGTCTGTGGAATGCACTTTTTTAATCCCGTTCCGCTGATGAAATTAGTGGAAGTGATCCGGGGATACGGGACCAGCGACGAGACTGTTGCTGTGACAACAGACCTGGCAAAGAAGATGGGCAAAATAACCGTAGAGGTAAAAAAAGACTCGCCAGGGTTTATCGTGAACCGAATTATGATTCCTCACATGCTGGAGGCTATCAAGATTGTTGAAGAAGGGATTGCCAGCATCGAAGATGTGGACACTGCCGTTAAAAATGGCCTGAATTACCCCATGGGGCCGTTTCAACTGATGGACCTTACGGGTGTTGATATCTGCTACTTTGTCACCGAATATTTTTACAAAGAACTCAATAAGGAATCCAAATGGGTTTCTCCAAACCTTCTCAAGACCATGATCCGGGCCAATAAATTAGGAAAGAAGACAGGAGGAGGCTGGTACGATTACGGCAAATAGCCGTTGGAACGTCCGATGTGGAATGCTCATAGGGAATTCAAAAGAAGGTATTTTATTCAAAAATTCCGGCAGGAATGG
>DUZB01000069.1 GCA_013349725.1 Deltaproteobacteria bacterium
CATTGCAAAGGCCCGTTCAGTTCTCTGCTGCCTTGGAGTTCGGAATCTTGGATTAACCTGCGTCACGATGGCCAAGGCTCTTGGGGTCAGCCCATCAGCTGTGAGCAAGTCCATTGTGCGTGGACGGAACATACTTCAGGCCGAAGATATTGAAGATAGACTAATGAAAAGTCAATAAGTCACGAACGTCCCCGTTCCAATAGGATTGCATTCCCATTTTATTTACTATGGAATAGGAATGCAATCCCAAAATTCCCCCACTTATGACTTTCCCTTTCCCCTTTCCTATCTTCCTTCGCCGATCCATGTCTTGAGTGCTGGTAGTTCCTGGTCATTCCATTNNGGAGAAAACCGCAGTTTTACAAAATAGGCATAGATTTCATCCATGGCGGCCACGGCCTCTTCAATCAGGAACATTTTCTCATAGAAAACGCCATCCGGGTCGTCTTTCTTGTCCTGCATGACTCTGGGTGTCTTGAATGTCCTGAAATTCATCCAGGTGGAATCAAGGATGAAGGACCACTGATTGTCGCCGATGCCGAGTTTGACCATGGCCTGGGTAATCCCTTTGCTCTCGGCCAAGGCAAAACGGGCCTCTTTCATGTTCTGGGCTTCCCCCGTGCAGGTGATGGTTTCGACCCCCCTTTCGTTTTCCCCTTGCAGGGTTATCCTGCTATCCAGCCACAGATCCGCTTTTCCCCCTTCAGGAAGGTCGTAGACGCCCTGGTCCGTTTCCGCCCGGAACCACAACCAGGCTAAAAACTCCCTTCCAAGAAATTCCGTCTTTGTCACTTTTTCCAGTAATTGCATGTCTATTTTTCCTCCGCAAAATCAGAAGGGGTCAGTTCATCAAGAAGTTCGGGAGATGCTCCTTCTTTCTTTAGAAAACGACTGCCAAGGGTGTAGGGGCAGACCGACTGGAGATGAAAATCGAACGTCTGAAGAAAAAGCTTCGCGAATTCATCGCAGAGTTTGTTGTTGACGCCGCCGAACAGGACAAAACCCGTGGAGTAATTCCAGATCATGTCGTAGGTCCTGGCAACGGGAATGGCCCTCTTGAGGAGACGCATATTAACGGCTTCCTTGATTTCGGACCGTCTTGTGCGTGAGAGAAAATCCAGGTTCTCTGCCTCTTTAATCCTGTTCTCCGCTTCAAGGCAGTGCTGCGTCAATGCCGTGGGGGGGACTTTTCTTTCGTCAATCCGCAGAGTCATGGCAATGTACGGTTCTTTCAGGAATTCAAGCCCTGAAAATCGGTTATCAAACATATCCATGATGTTTACCCACCCCATGCTGCGTCCTTCCAGTGAGTTTTCGTCCAGATTCCGAAAGAGGTACGGCGAAATTCTTTCAGACAGGGTTTCCATAAAATTGTTTTCCAGATCGCCTTCCACCATATAGCGGGTAAAGCTTCCGGATCCGGATATAAGGCCCATCAATTTTTCCTTTCCATGCAATATGTTAAAGTTGTTGATTGTTTTTCGGTCGGCGCCTCTGTAAGGTTGAAATCCAGAGAAACCTGAAAAGAACTCAATTCATCGGAGGTTCTGGATTATCCTCAAAACAGCGGCGAAGGATACCACGTGCAGCAGGAAAATGGAAGATGGAAATAGTTTATCCACCAAGCTTCATCTTGACGCATGGTTTTATCTCCCCTATACTCCTGTCTAATCTTGTCCCTGAACATGAATATGCTAAAGGAGGATGCGATGGCAAACAATGGCGGTGGGTTTGATTTCTTCAAAGGGGTCCTATTCGGGGGTTTTTTTGGTGTCTTGGCGGGGCTTTTATTTGCGCCCAAAAGCGGGAAGGAAATGAGGGAAGACATTCGAAAATGCTCGCTGGAATTTAAGGACAATGGCCTGGAGAAGCTGGAAATGGTGCAGAAAAGAGCGGAAGAGATCCTGGTGGAGACCAAAAGACAGCTGGACGAACTGAAAAAAAACGCGGAATCCGCAGTCAAGGGTCCGGCAGGAGCAGCCGGTTCACAAATCGAAGAAGGAAAAGCGACGATTGTTGAAGAGAAAGGCAGAATAAAAGAGGCCATAACCGCCGGGGTTACTGCCTACAAAGAAGAAAAATTGAAGAAGAGTGAAAAGCCGGTGTAGGGGGCCTATGGATATTTCAATCAGCGTGACATTCATTGCGATCTTCCTGTTCATCATTACGGTTTTCCTCGTTATCTTTCTTATCAAGGCGATCAGGGCCTTTACGGAAGCGCAGAAGTTTATCGAGATGATACGGCTTCAGACGCCGCCCCTCTTGCATGATGTGACCCAGATTATGGGGGAGGTGCGGTCTACGGTGAAATCCGTCCACAAAGGAGTGGATACGGTAGGGGAGAGCCTGGTTGATCTGCAGGAAACCACGCGCAACATCAGGGAATTTGAAGCCATGCTCCAGAAGCGCGTTGAACAGCCGCTCCTGGAAATCGTGGCTGTCCTTTCCGCCCTCGTAAAAGGGGGAAAGGTTTTCTGGCAGCACTTTTTTAATAGATAGAGTCTGTTATTTTAAAGTTGACGGTTTCCAGTTGACGGTTTACGGTTGGCCTCATGGAAATCTCAAGGGCCGTCATTCCGGGCATGACCGCCGGCTTTTTGGCGGTCATGACCCGGAATCCAGGAACTACGCGCCCAAAACTGGATTCCCGCCTTCGCGGGAATGACGAAAACAGAGGTTTTTTGACTTTGCACGGGTTCGTCAAAACTGTCTTTCATTTTTTGTTGCGGCCGGGAGGCCATGGGGGTTCGTACGATATTCTTCGGCGAATTTCAAGAAGTTGACAAGATACGGACTGCTCTGGTTGTAATCATTGACTGCTTCCGCATGAAACTGTTCTGAATAAAGCGGCCTTTTGGAGCTCTTCAGGGCCTGGACATAAGATGTGGTTGCGGTGACGTGAAATTCTTCGTATCTGGCATCCTCGAGGAAAAGCGGGCTGACGGCCCAACTGTGAATCTCCACCGCCCTGAACGGGTTCGGCAGACCCCGGTAAACAGGGTCGCTGATATACTCCGGCAGAATTTGGACCGGGGCAGGTTTTTCTCCCCGGTTCAGACGGAACATGGTATCGGCGAACCATCCCATCCAATGAGAGAAACTGATCCCGTGAGCCATCGCGTAAAATTCATGGCCGGCACAGATCCCCATCATGGGGATGTCATGAACCTCTCGAATGATTTCAAATTCTCCATAATACTCAAACATGGGCAGGTATTGAAAGTCGGCGTTATTCCCGCTTAAAATGATTGCCATCGGTTGATTCCTGAGGCTGCGAAGCATTTTCAGCGATACGTTCTGGTGACCAACCGTAACGGTTGCATAACCGTGGCTTTCAACAAACCTGGCAAGCTGGGTGTAGGTGAACCCATTCATCTGGTTACCCACAATGAGCACGTAGTTTCCATCGGGCGCCTGTGGAATTTCCGGCTCTCCCTTTACATAGGGAATGATCGCGTTCAGCTGGGCCTGCAGCGCGTTCTGGGAATAGATGACGAGACGGTAATACCGGGTATTGACCGGTGTGAAATCGATCCTGTTTCTATAGGAGTCATTGTTCCTGATTTCCGTTCCCTGAATATCGGTCCAGTTTCGGGCATCGTTGCTCGATTGCCATACGAAATGGGTCAGCCAGCCGGGCGCCCGGGATGTCTGTCTGGTCGAAAGCATCCAGAACCGGGTGACGGGCGTTGGCTTGCCCATATCTAAGATGACCCAACTGTGCGTTTCTCCTGCTGCGGGAGGTGCATTATTCCAGTAGGTGACCTGTCCCAGGTCACTCCAGTCAAGCATATTCTCAGGGGCCTCTCCGCTCGACGCGCTGATGCGGAGAACGGGAGCGCGTAGAAACCCTGAAAAAGTCCTGGAATTGGTCACATCCACCGTAAACCTGGTTTGAATCCAGTCACTGAAATCGCCTTCAGCGTCAACCGTTTTTGCTCTCCAGTAGTATGTTCCATCTTTCAGTTCATCTTCAGGTTCCACCTGTTTTTCAGATATGTACCTGCTTTGCTGCTTAATCCCTTCGTAGCGGATCGTTCTGCCAAGAGGGAATTCAGGATCTGAGGATATTTCAAAAGTCAGGGTGTAAGGTTTCAGCATGCCGTCGGGGTTTCCCACGGAAAGGATAGGCCTCCTGTTGGTAAGGACCATGTCCAATTGCGGGTTGTTGTCAAAAGCCGGGGGTGAAATGTCATTCTTTTCTCGGACGGCTTCATCATTTATGACGGTTGCCTGATACTGATAAAAGGATTTGGAGCAGGATGTAAGACCCGGGAGAGAAGCGATGAAAAAAATGGAGGCAATAAAGATCTTTACACGGTGATCCATGGATTTATTCCTTATACGGAGCTCGTTCAGTGGTTGACGAGCCATCATTTCTTGCTTTTGGTTTTCGCCGCCGCTTTTTTGGGTTTGCTGCTTTTCGCTGCCGCCTTTCCTGCTTTGCTGTTTTTTGACACCGGTTTTCCTGTCTGGCTGCTTTTCGCCGCAGGTTTCCCGGTTTTGCTGCTTTTCGCGGCTGGTTTTCCAGCTTTGCTACTTTTGGCCGCTGGTTTTCCTGCCTTGCTGCTTTTGGTTTTTGGCTCTTCCTTCTTCTTATAGTCTCCTATAATGGTTTTTCAATGGGCACACTGAGAAAATGGGGCATTTTTTGCAACCTACTGCGATTGCCACGGGACATAATGTCATCTTATTTCTCCTTTCACGCGCTGCAACATTTCTTGTATTTTTTGCCGCTCCCGCAGGGGCACGGGTCATTGCGTCCGATTTTCGGGCCCTGCCTGATGGATTGCACCGGTTTGGGGGCATGGCCGTCCTTGAAGTACCATTGTCCGTCTTCACGTGTAAATTCAGCTATTTCATGGTGGTTGAAAGGCGTTTCTTTCTTTCGGTATCGGGCTACAAATTCTACCGTCCCCGTCTGGTCTTCGGGGCCACCGTCTTCGGTTTTGAGGATCTCCAGGGACTGCCAGTCCAAATTTTTGGCCCAGTCGGCGCCTTCTTCCTTCTTATAGTCTTTCCGCTGAGAAGGATGGAGGGAGTTGTACAGGTGGTCTAGTTCTTTTTTAACATAGGCCGTGTAGCGGGACCTCATGAGTGCTTCCGGAGTCTCGGCATTCCGGGTTCCTTGAATCACGGGTTCGCAGCAGTCGGCATAGGGGTTGCCGCTGCCGCAGGGGCATGGTTCCATAGAGTTCTCCTTATGAATTTAAATTGAATCCTATCATAAAAATACATTTTTGACCACGAATCTCACGAATTATACGAATAGATAAAAAGCCTTCTCTTTTGTGAAGGAGGATTTCAGTGGTGTAGGTTGGGGAGAGGTACGAACCCCAACGTTTTCAGGTTCATCGTCGTTATGTGTTGGGGTTCATGCTTCACCCCAACCTACAGTCTGGGGTAAATGTTCCGCATTCCGCATTCCGAAATGCTATATATAGTCCTTTGCGTACTTTCTCACGGGGTGACCGTCCAGGACATGAAATTGTCTAATTTTTTTCATAGTGACGGGGGAAAAGATTCCAATAGGCAGAAAAATAATCTTTTTCCCTAATCGTGCGGCCATGCTCAGGCACCATCCCGAAGGGGGCGTGGCCGAAACGTAGACCACATGCGTTTCAACGCTGTAATCAAGGGCTGCAAGGAGAAGTCTTTCAGGCTTGTTTCTGGCAAAAGAAAAAAATGGATCTCTCCATATGTCATAGACGCGAAGGGGAGGGTAGGTAAGCATGAACCCCCCGTACTGACATCTTGAGATTCCAGGGCCTTCCATGACCTCTCCGGCAGGGGTGCTGTAGAAGGCCATATCAGATTCCTGGCTGTGCTCTCCAAGCCAGGTCACGCACCATGGAAAGTCTTCCGCATGCACCTCGTCCGTTATGTCCGGGTCAAAAATGATCACCACGGAACCCACTTTTCCCTTCAAAGGATTTTCCGCTTTCACATAAAGCTTTCCTGTTGTCCATTCCCGGATGGTCTCTCTGATATCAATGCCGTCCAGCATGGAACTGGTGAATGGCTCGATCCGGATGTTTTCCTCCGCTTTGATCTGAAGGGCTTTCTTCTTCAGGTACTGTCCATAGCCTTCGATTACCACATCTTCCGGAGGATAGGAACAGATATACAACCCCTTGAAATCATTTTGCCACTTTTCAGGGTCACGATCTCTCCGTTTTTTTCTGACAGGCACCGGGACCAGCCTCCTGCGCATGGTTTTCATCTGCCTGTGAAAACGGACCCGCCGTCTGTCCAGGAAAAGATCCTCTCCCCGGAGACGCAGAACGGGCAGTCCGGGTTCTTCCGTCTGCCAGGGATAGTCACTTCCTTTTTCCCATACCTCAAAAGCGAAATTGTCGTCGGCGGCGCCTCTTGCGGCGACGATAAGTTGGTAAAAATCAGGGACCAGCCCGCCGGAGATCAATGCGTAATTTCTTGAGAACTTATGGAATATTCTTACCTGATTATGGGAAAGTTCCTCCTTGCTGTTTTTCCAGTAGCCTTTTCTTGCTGCTTCGATGAGCTCGCTGTGGATTTTGATTCGATCAGGCTTTTGTTTTTCGGACCTGCTCCGTTCATAGGCGGCGGCAAGAAAAGGCATTTCACCCATGATTTCCCTGCTCGATTCCCTGTGGAGGTGCGCCAGCCCCACCCCTTTTCGATTCTTTCGACCGATGACCTGCACCTGGGGCGATTTAATCCACTCCAGAATTCCGGGAATATGAAAAAGTCCCCCTACAAAAAGGATCCGCCCTCCGGCCTTGCTCAGTTCTTGCAGGGCGTGAGCCATCGTCTTTTCCCTCAGGATGTCATCATGAGAACGGTTGCGGCTCCTGTTGATTTTCAAATAGGCCTTACAGTACGATAAATATCCCACCCTGGTTATGGCATAGGGATCAGGCATGGGCGAAAAATCAAGGGGATAGCCTTCGGTGTCCCTGTCAATAAAATGAACAGGGATGTTGTTTGAAAGGGCAAGCCGAATGGCTTCAACCTGACCGTCTGTGGGTTCCAGCGGAAGGTAGATGAAGGTTCCGTCTTTTTCTTCATAATGGACCACGGAAAGGAGAGGGAGTCTTTTTACGCCTTCCAGGATCTTGTCTTTCAAGGTGTCCGGGTACTCCACCACAACCTGTTCGGGGCGGAATTCCTCGAAAGCATTCCGCACCTCCATGGCGAATTCCATCCTGTTGTGCAGGACGGGCGCCATGCGGATGTTTTTCCACTGGATGTTGTCTTTATCGGTCAGAACCATCGATTAACTCGGAAAAATAGTCGGATGCGGAACTGTCCAGAATCATGGAAGCGGCTTCCTTGAGGAACAGAGTGGCCTCGGGCTTTCGATTTTGGTCGTTCTTCCCATTTTCAAAGGCGGAGAGCCTTTTGAGTGCGTAACGGGCTATGTTTATTCCGTCCCTTACGGAATATCGTTCGTCTGCGGTGTGTGCAGCCTGTAGAAAATCCACCACGTAATCGAGGATGTCGTCATCCGCAAACGGAAGATTGCTTTTCAAAATAAGCAGTTCCTCTTCTCTTTCAGGAAAATCGAGATAGATCCGGGGCTGAAGTCTCGAATGGATATACTCGGGCAGTTCAAAAGTGCTGGCATCATCGTTCATGGTGGTGCAGAAACGAAATTCCGGATGGGCCTTGATCTTGATTCCCGCCACTATAGACTCCACATATCGTCTGCTGTCAAGGAGGGGGGCAAGGGACGCCCAGCTTTTTTCGCTCATCCTGTTCCCTTCATCAACCACGGCGATGCCACCTTTGATCATGGCGGATACGACCGGACTTGCAACATATTTGATTTTCCCCTTTTCCGAAATGACGGGGGTAATGATCAGATCTTCAGGTCTGGTGTCCATGGTGGACTGGAAAAGGTAAACCGGCCGATTCAGGGTGCGGCCGGCGTGATAGGCCAGTGTTGTCTTCCCTACGCCTGGTTTGCCAACCAGCCTGGGGCTCAAGGGAAAATCTTCGTCTCCGATGACCAGCCATGCCGCCAGGACCTGGGAAATCAGGTCCTGCTGGCCAACCCAGCGCATAGGGACCTCATCGGGTTCGCTCAAGTGGAGTTCCACTCCGTCTATAATGACTTTTTCCAACGTTTTTTTCGCCTCCTTATTATCAGGCATTGAACCGGTTCAATGCGGTCACAATCTTTTCGATAGGTGCTTTCTTACAGGAAATGGATACTAAATTCAAGCGGGATGAATTCGGCATTCCGAATTCTGAATTCCCTCCGGGGCGTAGGCCCTATGGGCCGGAGGCCGCAATCGGAAGTTACGTTCGGATCTTTTGAACCGCCGCGAGCGATACCAGACTCATGCATGCTCCGGCTACGAACGGAATGCGATAATCGACCATCCACAGTGCGCCTCCTATGGCGGGAAGGAAAACCGCTGCAATATGGTTTATGGTGAAACCGACCGCCATGCTGGGGGCGATATCTTTCGGGTCCCCCACTTTTTGAAAATAGGTTCGTATGGCGATGGCAAAATTGAAGAAAATATGGTCAAGAATATAGAGAACGCCAAGGAGTATCTTGGACTCCACCATCGCGTACGCTAAAAATATGAATATAAGACTGAAATATTCCAGGGACAGAACTTTTCTCTCTCCAAACCGTATAATACTTTTTCCAATGAAGGGGCTGAGAAAATAGTTTATCAAATTGTTCACCACAAACAGGATGGTGACTTCCTGAACGGTGAAATGGAATTTCTTCACCATGAGAAATACGGCAAAGGCCATAAATATCTGACGCCTGGCGCCGGCCATGAACGTAAGGAAGTAAAACAACCAGTACTTCCTCCTGAAAATGAGACGCTTTCTCTGTGGGATGATCGATTTGTCCAAAGGATTCTGCAGGAGGCCCCAGAGACCCGCGGCAAGAATAACGGCCCCGATACAGAGGTATGTCTGGGCGAAATTCAGAAGAGTGGAGAGAAGATAAATGGCGATACCGACGGCAATGTTGGATGCTGCGGCCATACTGCGGAGTTTTCCGAAAACCAAAGGGGACCTGGTTTTATCAAAGTACTGAAGGGTAAGGGACTGGTTGGTTGTTTCATAATAGTGAAACCCAAGACTGAAAATCATGGTGGCAGCGATCAATCCCGCAGTCGAAGGAAAGAGCCCGGTTAAGCCCAGGCCCAGGCCCAGGGCGACAATAGAAATGGCGGAAAGACGGTGCTCTTTCATGAGCATCATCACGAAGATCGCCAGGAAGGTAAGGAATCCCGGTATTTCCCTCAAAGATTGAATGATCCCGATGCCTTCGCCGGTGAGACCGACTCTCTCTACTGCAAAGTTATTGAAAAGGATCATCCATGTCTGAAGACCCACCGTTGAACTGATGGTGAGTACCAGCAGGAACCGGTACATGGGGTTCTTTTTTATTTCATCCATGGAGAGCTTTCAAAACGTTACGGGAAAAACCTGCTGAAATGGAGAAATGCCGTATCTCTTTTGTTCCCGATCGGAACTGCAGATTCCTATAATGCATCCCTTCCTCTTCCAGTCTGATTTTCCTAACTATCTTGAAATACAGATTGTTTTCATCCGGAAAAGGGAATTTCAAATTGGTATAACTTTTGCTACAGACACTGCATGGTTATAGGCGCGCATTCGTGATTATGGATGAAAACAATGCGAATTACTACATCTTAATTATAAGGAAACGATAATGGCGATTACTCTTGCAGATAGATCTCCAAAGAGATCCCGTACCGAAAAGGAGAACAAATTAGACGACTCTCTGGAAAGCGACGGCGCTGAAGCGTCCACTTCTACATCCTGCTCTTCTGTCCCCAACCCGAAACATGGTATCCATGATCCGATAGCAAAGATTCTGATCCTTGCCTGTGTGGCACTGATCATCAGCGCCGCCTTTGTGCAGAAAGGCTCTGGTCATTTATTCTTTTCCGGTCTATGGGGAAGAGCTCTGATCATCACCTTCCAGGCCTCGCTGGTCCTGTTCGTTCTGACACTGATCTGGCGGGCGGTGCTGGTTTTGAAATATCGTCCGGCGCCCCTGTGCGTGGACGAAAAACTGCCCACCTGCGGTGTAATTGTGCCCGCCTATAACGAAGGACGTCAGGTGCTGGATACCCTTCGAAGCATTGCCCAAAGTGATTATCCGGAAGAAAAACTGAAAATCATCGCTGTTGACGATGGCAGCAAAGACGACACATGGTTCTGGATTCAGCAGGCGGTACGGGAGATGCCTACCCGCGTCACGCCCATCCGTCTGCCCAGAAACCAGGGGAAGCGGCGTGCCCTTTTTGCCGGGTTCAGGCATTGCCGGAGCGAAATTTTTGTCACCATTGACAGCGACTCCCAGGTCGAGCCCCAAACCATCCGGTGCCTGGTGGCCCCCTTTGTCCAGAACGCAAATGTAGGCGCCGTGGCGGGAAATGTAAGGATTCTCAATCTGAAGGAGGGCCTTATTCCACGAATGCTGGATGTNAATTTCGCGTNTTCCTTTGATTTTTTAAGGGTCAGCCAGAGCATGGTCAACACTGTTATGTGCAGTCCGGGGGCCTTGTCCGCCTATCGAAGCGATCTGGTTAGACAGGTATTGCCCCAGTGGATTTACCAGAAGTTCCTGGGACGTCCAGCCAACATCGGCGAGGACCGGGCCATGACCAACATGATTCTGAAATTGGGCTATTACGTCCATTTCCAGAGTACCGCCGTGGTGTATACCAAGGCGCCCACCTCATACCGGGGCCTTTGCAAGATGTTTCTCCGCTGGGCCCGCAGCAANATTCGCGANACCCTGGTGTTGACCCGGTTNGTGTTCACCCGGTTTCGAAAAGGNCCCATGTTAGGGGGCCCGCATCAACCTGCTGTTGGGTCTCATGAGCCTGACCATGGGACAGTTCATGAAACTGGTCTTGCTGGGATGGCTTATAACCACGCCTGAAATCTTCGGCACACGGATGCTTTTTGGAGCAGTTCTGGCAGGCCTCCTGCCTGCGGTGTTTTTTATCTATCGCCATCGCAGCAGTGATGCCCTGTGGGCCTTTGCCTACAGTGTTTTCTCTGTAACAGGTCTGTGGTGGATCGGCCTTTACGCTTCGATCACGCCTCAAAAAACCGGGTGGTTGACCAGAGATCTTTCTCCGAGCAGGGTTCATCCCGTGCCGGTTTCCCCAAGGCCTCTGTCAAATTCTCCAAGAATCCTGAAAAAAGCGGCTTAGAAATGCGGGTGGAGTGAACTTCAATCCAGACATCCTCACAATGCCACCTGCAATGCAGACTTTTGTTTTCCTTGACTCAATGACGGGGCGCCCGTATAGTCCTCAACAGTAAAATGATTTGTTTGTAGAGGTCTTATTTAAGAACCAACAAAAGAAACCCAAACTGGAAGGAGAACAAAATATGAGTAATCTGGTGGCGATTGCCTTTGATGATTCGCATACCGCTTTTGAGATGCGTGCTACTCTGATCAAGATGCAGAAAGAGTATCTCATGGAGATGGAAGATGTGGTGGTTGTAACAAAGGACGAGAACGGAAAGATTAAACTCCATCAGGCGGTCAGTTTGACTGCCGCCGGTGCGGTGGGAGGGGCTTTCTGGGGGATGCTTATCGGCCTGATCTTTTTAAATCCGCTCCTGGGGGCTGCGATAGGTGCGGGTTCGGGCGCTCTGGCTGGAAAACTGCGAGATATCGGTATTCACGATGATTTTATGAAAGGTCTGGCTGAGTCTTTCAAGCCCGGGACTTCCGCACTCTTTGTCCTTATAAAAAAGGCCACGACGGACAAAGTGTTGGAAGAGCTGAAGCAGAAACATTTCACGGGGAAAATCATCAAGACGTCTCTGACAAAAGTCGAAGAAAACGAATTGAGAAAGGTCCTGGAGCACACAAATTAGTCTACCGGGGATCAGCCTATCTGTCGATGTTCCTCTGAATGCCTCAATTGCCATGCCGCAAAGACCAGAAGAATAGACAGGGTTCCGATGAAATACCATGGGAACCAGTCCATGGACTTCATGAAAACCCTGTTTTCAAGTCCCTGTCCGGCAAGGGGCAGTCCCGTTTCCGAAGTGTGCGATCGAAGCATGCTGAAAAGCAGGGAATAGAACAAGCCAATAAGTCCGTAAGCCAGGTTAAAGGATAATCCTTTGAAACTCAATACAGTGGCTCGCTGGGAGGAATCGGTCATCCGGTTCAGATAGTGGCTCACGAAAAAGCTGAGAAAAAACATGACGCTGGACAGCAGGGCCATGGGAATCAGCCCCAGGACAGGAAGAAATAGGGTGATTCCCAGAAACCCTGCCAGGGTGACCACCGCCATGATCCCCATATTGAATGCGGGGGTATGTTTTTCGGCAAGTTTCATTGCGAGGCGGGGAATAAAAAGGCCCAGGAGGGCCAGTCCGGACCCGATCAAACCAAAAACGGATTCCGGAAGGTCGATCAGCCTGTAGTACTGACTGCTGAGAGTGATCATCATGCGAAGGGTATGGTCAAAGATCAGACCCGTTGCGATAATGACCAGGGCAAAGGGGGTTCTGAGTATCCATGCCCCTGTTCTGATCGTCAGTTTCATGGCGTTTGCAAGGGATTCAAATCCTTTTCCCTTGAAAGCCTCTCCCCCTGAATCCCGAGGATTGATTCGCTTCATGGCCAGCGCAATGCAAAGGGTCACGATGGCTGTGCAGAGCGTTAGATAAAGGGGGAATCGCAAGGTTCTTTCCTGGTTCAGAGAGATGTTCAGACCAAACCAATCCACCACGTGCTGCAGCAGGGAAGGGTCATAGACCGCTGCGCCCAGGGTCATGGCCACAACGAACCCGATGGAGCGAAACCCCATCTGCCTGACCAGGACCTTGCCCCAATCCTTGGTATCCCCTTCCTTTTTGAG
>DUZB01000070.1 GCA_013349725.1 Deltaproteobacteria bacterium
ACTGGGGCCCTTAAACCATGCCTGTTAAGCCAAAGATTGCCCTTTACTGGTGTTCAAGTTGCGGTGGATGCGATGAGTCGGTTATCGATCTTTCCGAAGATCTTCTGGCGCTCTCAATGGGCGTAGATATCGTTTTCTGGCCCCTTGCCATGGACGGCAGACGAAAGGATCTGGAGGCGCTGAGTGATGGTGAAATGGCTCTGAGTTTGATTAACGGCGCCGTAAGGATGCATGAACAGGCCCATATGGTCATGCTGTTGCGACGAAAATCAAAACTTGTATTTGCCCATGGCACATGCGCTCACCTGGGCGGCATTGTGGGGCTGGGCAATTTCCATAGTGTTCAGGCGCTTCTGACACGATCCTTTGTGGAAGTCCCAACGGTGAAAAACCCTGACGGAATTCTACCGGGCGGGCCAGGGGAAGGTTCGGGGAAAGAACCGAAACTTTCCGGATTTTTTGACAAGGTCATGACCCTGGACCAGGTGATTGACGTGGACGCTTATGTTCCCGGATGTCCGCCCCCCCCTGAACTTTTAGGCGAGGCCATAGGGGCGGTACTTGAGGGAAGGCTTCAGGAAAGGGGTTTTGTATTCGGCGACAGGAAGGCACTTTGTCATACCTGTCCCCGCCGGGACAGCTACCCTGAGAGAATAGGGGTAAAAAAGTTTAAAAGGGTGCATGAAACCGAGTGGGATTCGAAAAAATGCTTTCTGCCCCAAGGGGTCATTTGCCTTGGACCCGCAACAAGGGGAGGATGCGGCAGCCGCTGTATCCAGGCCAATATGCCCTGTCGAGGCTGTTTTGGCCCCCTTGACAATATGGAAGACCATGGAGCCGCTATGCTGTCTTTTCTGGCTTCCATGATAGATGCCGACCGGGAAAATGAAGTCAGGCGGATTACGGATTCAATCCCTGATCCCGGAGGACTTTTTTATCGGTACAGCGCGCCCCGGTCGATTCTGGGTGCCGGAAAAAGGACTGAAACATGACCCGCAGAATTGTCATAGATCCGGTTACCAGGTTGGAAGGCCATGGAAAAATCGAGATATGCCTTGACATTGAAGGCCAGGTTGATCATGCTTTTTTTCAGGTTCCGGAGTTCAGGGCGTTTGAGAAATTCTGCGAAGGCAGGGCGGCGGAGGAGATGCCGACCCTTACCCAGAAGATTTGCGGGGTATGCCCCACGGCTCACCACATCGCATCCGTTAAGGCGCTGGATGATCTTTTTAAGGTTGAACCCACAGAGGCGGCAAAAAAAATCAGGGAGTTGATGCACACAGCCTTTATCTATGAAGACCATCTCCTGCATTTTTTCTATCTCGGGGGGCCGGATCTTTTTATGGCTTCCAATGACAAGGGGTTCGGGCGAAATATCTTTGGTGTGATTGGCAAACTGGGGAAAAAGATCGGGAAAAAGGTTATTGAGATTCGAAAAAGGGTTCGCGGACTCAATGCCCTGATCAGTGGCAGTCCGCTCTATCCGGTTTGCGGGCTGCCCGGCGGCGTGTCAAAACCCATATCCGAGGAAGAGAGGGCCGGAATAAAGGAGATTGCCCGGGATGCCCTGGCGTTTGCGAGGTTATGCCTGAATATTTTTGAAGAAGAGGTTCTGGCAAACCGGGGATACCTTGATCTGATGCATTCCGAGGCGTATTCCCTTCAGACCTATTACATGGGAATGGTTGACCGGAAAAATCACGTCAGTTTTTATGATGGTGAAATAAGGATTGTTGATCCCGATGGCGCCGAGTTTGAAAAATTTGCTGCGGTTGATTATTTGAATCACTTGGAAGAACGGGTGGATGCTTGGAGTTATATGAAAACGCTCTATCTGAAAAGCGTTGGATGGCATGGGCTCCATGATGGAAAGGGAAGCGGGCTGTACAGGGTTGGTCCCCTTGCCAGATTAAATGCCTCCGACGGTATGGCCACTCCTCTGGCACAACAGGAATATGAACGGATGTTTGATGCATGCGGGGGAAAACCCGCTCACAACACTCTGGTTTATCACTGGGCCCGGCTTGTTGAAGTCCTGTTTGCGGCGGAGCGGATGAGTGAAATCGCCTGCCATGATGACCTTACCGACCCGGCGATAAGAAATATGCCGACACAACTCCCACATGAAGGCGTGGGAGCCTGTGAAGCTCCGAGGGGGACCCTGATTCATCACTATGAAACAAATGAAGAGGCTATCATTCAAAAGCTGAATCTGCTTGTTGCCACCCAGAACAACGCGGGCGCCATAAGCCTGTCCGTTGAAAAAGCGGCCCGGGCCTTCATAAAAGGAGGGAACGTTTCAGAGATAGCCCTGAGCCGGATTGAAATGGCTTACCGAGCCTATGATCCGTGTCTGGCATGTGCGACCCACTGATGACCTGTTTAAAGGAGATAAAATAATGGAGATCGAAGTTCTTGATACGCTGGGTATGAAATGCCCGCATCCCATCCTTAAGATTGCGGTGAGGGCTCCGGATATGAACTCTGGTGATATTCTTGAGGTATTGGGAGATTGCCCCACCTTTGAAAGAGATGTGCGTGTGTGGTGTGAGCGGCTGGAGAAAACTTTTCTTTCAATCAGAGATGAGGGGAGTGGCAGGAAAAGAATTCAGATCCGGTTTTGAGGTTCTGCGGCCTTTGTTCAGAGAATCGGCAGGGAATTTCAAAAAAACAACAGAGGATAGGCGGCAACATGACGGATAAAATAAAATGCTGGGAAATGTTTAAATGTCAGGAAAAAGACTGTCCCGCTTATCAATCCCGGCAACCGTATTGCTGGTTGGTGAAAGGTACCCGATGTCGCAATGGAATTCAGGGAGATTTCTTAGGAAAGGTGGACTTGTGTGTTGCATGTGAGGCCTTCCGCGGAAATATGGATTTGGCAGCCATGGAAGCGTCATTCAATATCATTTCCGAGCAATTTTCCCAGGCAAGAAATGCGCTTGAAGAAAGAGATCGGGAGCTGGAAAACATCAGTCTGGAGATGGCGCTGGGGCTTTCAGAGGTTTTCGACGCATTAAAGAAGATTTCCTCCGGGGATCCGATGGTCAGAATCCCGGAGGTTTCCAGCCTTGAACTGATTTCTAAATTGAAGAAAATCGTAAACAAGACTGCCGAAAATATGGGTGATATGGTCGATCTGTCCCACGAGTTTGCCATGGGATTGGCCGAGCATTTCGATGTGCTGCACCGTGTAACAAAGGGTGACCTGATGGCACGGGTTCGTGGGGAATCCAATGTGGAACTCCTGGAATCTCTCAAGAATGTGACCAACCAGATGATCAAGAGTGTGTATGAGGAAATCAATGAGCGAAAACAGGTAACAATCGATCTGCGCAGGAGTGAAGAAAAATACCGGACCCTCATTGAGAATATTCAGGATGGCGTCTTTATTATCCAGGAAAATAAATTTCTGTTTGCAAATGATGCTTTGGCCAAGATGTCCGGGTATTCTTTAGAAGAAATCATCGGGATGGAATTTCAAGTGCTTGTGGCGCCGGAAGACCTGAACATGGTGGCAGGGCGTTACAGGCGGCCGCAGGCGGGTGAAAGCGTGGAAAAGGAATACGAATTCCGAATGCTTCACAAAGATGGCAGAACCCGTGTTTACCTGAATCTAAACATAGACACCATCATCTATAAAGATAGGATTGCGAGCATCGGGACGGTCAAAAATATTACCGAAAGGAAACTGGCCGACATGGAAAAACGTGAACTCGAGGCCAGACTTCAGCATTCAGAGAAAATGGAAGCTATTGGAACACTTGCAGGAGGCGTAGCCCATGACTTGAATAATATCCTTTCGGGAATCGTTTCCTATCCTGAAATCCTTCTGCTGGATTTACCGGAAGACAGCCTTTTGCGAAAACCGATACTCACCATGAAAAAATCCGGTGAAAGAGCCGCAGCAATTGTGCAGGATCTCCTCACCCTGGCGAGGAGAGGCGTCGCTTCGAAAGAAATCGTTGATTTAAACCGAATCGTTACCGAACATTTTCAAAGTCCGGAATATGAGATGCTTCTTACCTTTCATCCTGGTGTTGAATTCGAGGCCTCCCTCGCGGACGATCTCCTTTACCTTATGGGTTCGTCGGTTCATCTTTCCAAAACGGTAATGAACTTGATTTCCAATGCGGTCGAAGCTATGCCCGACGGCGGTAAAGTTTGTGTTTCAACGGAAAACCGATATATCGACAGTCCCGTGAAAGGTTTTGAACATGTGAAAGAGGGCGACTACGTGGTCCTTACCGTAGCCGATTCGGGCGTCGGCATTTCTCCCAAAGATATACAAAAGATATTTGAGCCCTTTTACACAAAAAAAGTCATGGGGAGAAGCGGAACCGGCCTGGGAATGGCTGTGGTGTGGGGGACGGTCAAAGACCACGGCGGATATATCGATGTTCAGAGTCTGGAAGGAAAAGGAGCTGTTTTTACTTTGTATTTTCCCGCAAATAGGGAAGATTTACCAAGAGAAAAGCTGCCGTTTGCTATGGTAGACTGCAGGGGGCATGGGGAATCTGTTCTCGTTGTGGATGACGTGGAAGAGCAGCGGATTATTGCTACCGCTATTTTGTCAAAATTAGGGTATCTTGTTGCGGCCGTTTCGAGTGGAGAAGATGCTGTGGAATACATCAAGGAAAATCCCGTTGATCTCCTTGTACTGGATATGATTATGGGAATCGGAATGGATGGGTTGGAGACTTTCCGGGAAATAACCAAATGGAAGCCCGGGCAGAAAGCCATTATTGCGAGCGGGTTTTCAGAAACATCAAGGGTGAAAGGGGCACAGCGCCTGGGTGCAGGAGAATACGTAAAAAAACCCTACACCATGGAAAAGATAGGCTTTGCCGTCAGAAAAGAACTGGATAGGAGGTCTGTTTAAATCTGTGAGAAATGCTCTGCGGAGAAAACATGCGCATATAATCCCGCCACCCACTGTTTCCCGTCCTGGGTTACCTTGAGATACCTTACTGCTTCACCGATGAAGGGTTTGACCACGTTCCAGAAAAAACCGGCATACCCTTTACGCATATCTCCCGGGTTTTTGTATCCGATTTTTTCATTGGCGCCAAACTGTTCGAATTCGTAAAAAAGGGCTGGAATCTTTCTGATATAGTCGGGATCGCCAAGCTGGCCAATAAAATCTGCTGCACGAACCAGACCTGCATAGCAGGCTGTATCCTTATAGGCCGGATCATCGGGAGGGGGAAAGCGTGTCATTTCTATGTAGGAACAGACCAGATCCACATCCATGATGTCCACAAGCATTTTATCTGTGAATCTTTCACGTACGAATTGTTGTCCCCGATCTACGTGATAAGGCGTCAGTGCCGCATCCGTGCTGCCCGGGGGAAGTTCTACGGTTTCATCGCCGATTCCGGTTGCACAGATTCCCTCTCTATCTCGTCTGCAGATGCCGCTTACATATCCGATATCATGACATAACAGGGCTGTAATCATATTCACCCAATCACGGGGTGTTACGCCCCCATCTATCAGATGCTTGCCAACCAGGATTTGCTGGCCGACGTTAGTAACCAGCATTGTGTGCTCCATATCGTGATACAGCATGTCCGAATTGGCAATATTTTCCAGGGCGAAACGAGCAAGCCAGGCGATAAATCCGCTGGCCCCGGCATCAAGGGTACCGTAGGCTTTCTTGAATTCAAGTTCAATACGAGCGGAAAATTCCTCAATGATGAGGAATCTAAAGTTCAGCAGCATGGGGGGCTCCTAATTAAGATAACCAATGATTATATTTGCAAAATGTAGAGTAACTTCAGCTGAATGTCAAGGATAAAACAAAAGGGGCTGTAATGCACATTGAAGCTTTTCATTCCGGGAAGAATCTGATAAGGATAGGAACATGTTTTCGGGTATCCGTCTCTTCATGAAAAACTGCTCCCCAATTCTTGGGACTCTCCGCTGTTTGTCTGTGCGTCAGGCGTGCCTTGTTTTTCTTCTCCTGCTGTTATCTGTCCTGATCTGTGCGGCAGTGCATGCAAGGGCTCCTTCCACCTATACGGTGAAACGGGGGGATACTCTGAGCGACATCGCCCTGGCTCACAGGGTTTCGGTGGAGCAATTGTGCCGGTGGAACAATATTAGCGGGCACAAGATCCTTGCGGGTCGGCGGCTTGCCCTGTGGCCGGATTCACGGTCCACTTATTATGTGGTCAATAGCGGGGATACCCTCTCTGAAATTGCCCTCTCGACTGGAGTCTCTCTCTCTTCCCTTTGCCGTCTGAATCAGATTTCAAACGACCGTATCTACCCCGGACAGAAGCTCAATCTCCAGCCGGATGAAGGCCGGGAATCTCCGCCTCTCATCCATGTGGTGAGAAAGGGCGACACGCTCTGGGATGTTGCACAGGCCTACGATCTCAGCGTTTCGGAACTCAAAGAGATGAATGGGCTGAAAACGAGCGGGATTACCCCGGGTATGCAGCTGAAGGTGGGGGAAGCATCGAAGGAAGCCGAATCTGAGGATGAACCTTTTGAATATGTAGTAAAGAAGGGAGATAGCCTTTCTGTTATTGCGGAACGATTTAGTGTCGGCCTCAGCCTCCTTCGGCAGTTAAACCATTTGAAAAGCGACCGGATTCAGCCGGGGCAGAAATTGCAGCTTCGACCTTCTTCTCTTGAGGAAGCGGTTCATGTTGTTCGTGCTGGTGAAAATCTATCTTCCATTGCCATGAAATACAAAATGAATCTGCAGGATCTGGTGGCTATCAATGGCATTGAGGGCAGCAAAATCCTTGTGGGGCAGAAACTGCGGCTTAAAACAACCCCGGCACACATTCATATGGTGGAGCGTGGAGATTCCCTCTGGGAGATTGCACGTGCTTATGGGATGGCTGTGAAGGAGCTGAAAGAACTCAACGGACTGACTGCGGATCAAATCTATCCGGGTCAGGAATTACGGCTGGGAAGTAAACCACCTTTAACCCTGGATGGCTATACGGTCAAGCGGGGGGATTACCTGAGCCGGATCGCACGCCTGCACCAGATGAGCGTTTCCGAACTGAAACAGTTAAATGAGCTGAGCTCTTCCGTAATTTATCCCGGCCAGAAACTGAAAGTAAATCCTATTCTCCGCAAAAGTCACGAATGGTCTGCAATGGGTGAAATGAGGTGGGATAAACTCATAAAATCCATCAGGGGCCTTCAGAAAATCCCTGCCGAAAACGGACCTTACTACGGGAGCAGTCCGACAGCACTTCTGCAGGGAAGCGCTTCCTATTACGAGGGGTCTTCCCTATCACTGAGCAGAAGCTACCACCAGGCGATAAAGTTGTGGGGCGCTTTTGACCAGGCAGTTGGACAAATGGGCCGCTTGAGCAGTGATCTCAAGGGGTGGCATTTCGTGCTGGACCCCGGCCATGGAGGCCTGGATCCCGGGGCGGTGGTTGAGCATGTTGACGACAATGGCAACAGGGCCTATGTGGTAGAAGATGAATATGTATATGATGTAGCCCTCAGGGTTTACATGATGCTGCGAATGCACGGCGCGAAGGTTACCATGACTCTGCTGAGCCCCAATCACCTCATCCGTGCCTCCAACCTCATTGAACATACGTTCGTCAATGAAAAAAATGAGGTGTATAACAGCGCGGGTTTTAACAGAGGAAACAGTCGCTCACACTGGCCCAATGGAGGTCGAAACGGTAATCTTTCACGCCGCGTGAAGATCTCCAGAACAGTGTTTAAAAACGTCCCCAAGAAACGGAGCATATTCCTCTCTTTTCACGCCGACATTGACGACCGGTCACCGGAAGCCCCCCTGGTGTTGTACTACGAGAACAGAAGAAGCCGCAGGGTAGACGTCCCTTCACGAGAATTTTCCCAGGCTATTCTTTCCGCGCTTGGGGCCGGCGCATATGTCCGGGGCCAGAATCTCGCGGTATTGAGAAACAATCCGGCCCATGTGAAAGTTTTGCTGGAGCTTCGAAATCTAGCATACACGGACCATGCCTGGGCGTTGCGCTTTGAAGAGTTACGACAGCGAGATGCCGAAAAAGTGGTTCAGGGAATCCTGAATTATGTCGGGCAATCGGGGTGAAAACAGCAGGCGTTTCCTTTTTCAGGAAACGGCAAGGAAGTCTATCTGGCAGAAGTTCTTTTGCCTGTGTTTTTTTTGCCACAGTTTCTCTTGAAAGAGGCTTTTTGCGGGCCTGCTTGTGAACGATGAAAATATAAAAATAGCATACGTATCAAATGGATAGTCGAATTGAAATGCTTTTTAAACGCAATTGGCAATTTATGGCACGACATTTGCTAAACAAATGGAAAACATCTTTCTGCTTTGCGGATTCAAGAACCAATACTCCTCATTGATCAAAATGAATGGTTTCTTATCTGTTCCGGTTAGATTAAATGACTGTACCGCAGAGTTCCCGATCAGAAAAATTAGCTTAAGAAATGGCGCTTGCAGGAAGAATGAACAGTGTTCTCCCCTATTGAAAGGAAATCTTAGTGGATTATAAACAACGTACCCTCCGTGATGAAGTCTCTTGTACCGGAATTGGCCTTCATTGTGGTGAAAGGGTCAAGATGTCCCTCAGGCCCGCGCCGTGCGGTACTGGAATAAGATTTATGAGAAGGGACATTTCGGGAAGTCCCATGGTTGAAGCGAAATTTGAAAACGTCAAAGATACCACGCTCGCTACGAGCATTGGTGCAAACGGCTGCAAGGTGGGAACCATAGAACACCTGATGGCTGCCTTTTATGGTTTGGGAATTGACAATGTGCTGGTAGGGTTGGATGGCCCTGAAGTCCCGATTATGGATGGGAGTTCCGCGCCGTTCGTTTTTTTGATTAAGAGCGTTGGAATCAGAGAGCAGGAGGCGCCCAAACGCTTTATTGTGGTCAAAAAATCCCTCAAGATTGAAGATGGCGACAGGTCTATCGCTGTGCATCCTTCAAAAGAGTTGAAAATAAGCTATATGATCGATTTTAAGCACCCCATGTTGAGGAACCAGGAATACGAACTGTGCTTTTCTGGAGGGGATTTTGTCAGAGAAATCAGCAGGGCCAGGACGTTTGGGTTCCTTCGGGACGTTCAGACCTTGAAAGCAAATGGCTTTGCCAGAGGGGGCTCCCTGGACAATGCTGTCGTTATTGATGATTTCAGGATTTTGAACGAAGATGGCCTTCGATTTAAGGACGAGTTTGTAAGGCATAAAATTCTGGACTTTGTAGGGGATCTTTCTCTCATCTGTGCTCCAGTTATCGGGCATTTTGTGGTCAGGAAGTCGGGACATTTTCTGAATCAGCTGATGCTTGAAAAGCTGATCCAATCGAAACGGCACTGGAAGACTTTTTCTTTTGATACAGCGGAAGAGTATTCAAACAACAGCCTGAAAATTCCCGCCTTTGGATTTGCTGAACCAGCATTTTCCTGAAAATACACGTTTCTCAAATTTTTTTCTATAAAGCTCCTGTGGATCCTTGTTCATGTAAGGGTTCCGAGGGGCTTTTTTTTGTGGCCTGCAGCAATTATCATTTATTTTCCAGAATTTTGTTGAGCTTCCTGAAATTCTTTCGTATAAAAAGTGACAGTTGATTCACTTATGAGGTTTTTAATGGCAAAGCCAATCAGAAATTCAAACACCGTTCGCCCCTTGAAGTCGAAAGGCCTGGCCACAAGGGCAGCCATTCTTGACGCGGCGCATCAGGTATTCAAGGACACGGGATACTATGGGTCCTCCATATCGGAGATAACGAGGCGGTGCGGGGTCTCCATGGGGACCTTTTACCACTACTTCAAGAACAAAGAGCAGGTATTTCTGGAGTTAAACGACCTGATCATCTCCCGCTTCATGGGGCGGGCCGAGGCCTCGCCTCCAACGGACATCAAGTTTGAGGGACGGTTGCGGCGGATCATTGGTCTTCTGATGGATCATACTCTGGAAAACTTCGCCTTTCATCGTATTTTAGGCGAGTCAGAACTCACCGACCGGGCCACCATCGCCTATTATGACTCCATTACCAATTATTACCGGGGCTTTTTTCTCAGGGAGATCCAGGCGGGACAGATCCGGCCGTTTGATCTGGATGTGCTGGCTTACGGCCTCACAGGCATCTGCTATTTCAATTCCCTGGACTGGGGAGCGTCCGATGAAAATCCTCCCCGGGAGGAACTGGTGGAACAGATTACCGACCTGGTAATAAACGGCATAAACGGTCCTATCCAATGGGAAAAACCTGCGGGTTGGTCGCTGTTCACTCTCCCTGATCCCGCGCCGCTTCAGTCGGAAAACAAAGGACCTTTGACAAAGGGGGAAAAGACCCGGCAGGCTATCCTGCTGGCAGCGGAAAAAGTGATTGGCCAAAGAGGGATCAATCGGGCCAACATCTCTGAGATTACCCGCGAAGCCAGTGTGGCCCAGGGAACCTTCTACGTGCATTTTAAAAGCAAGAGTGATCTCATCGACGGATTTGTCCGATACATCAATCATGAGATGCGCCAGAAAATTCAGCGGGCCGTGTCGGGAACCCGGGACAGGCGGGATGCGGAACGGGTGGGAATCTTGACTTTTCTGGAATTCCTTCGTCGGCACTGGGAAATCTACCGCGTAGTACCCGAATGTGAAATGATCAGTCGGGAGGTATCTCAGTGGTACTATCAGACACTGGCCCGAGGATATATCAAAGGCTTGGAAAAGGGTATTGAAAGGGGGGAGATCCGCCCTCTCAACGCCACCTTCATGGGTCGATCCCTTATGGGTTTCGTCCATTTCATCGGTCTCAAGAAAATCATCTGGCACCCGGACCCCCGACCCGGGAACAGCAACCAGTTATTCCAAGACATGATTGAATTCATTCTGTTCGGGGTGAAAATATCCTGATTTGGAAACGGGCCGCCTATTGGCCCCCCGGGCAAAATAATTGTGCGGTAATCGGACTGGTCGAAGTTTTTTTATTGACACGAAATAAAGAATTTTGTAAAAAAAATTGATAGTTGATTCACATTTCGAATAAAAGGTCCACATGCTCGATCTAAAAGGCAAAGTCGTGGTGGTAACAGGGGCAAGTTCCGGAATCGGCGCTGCCTTGGCCCAGGCCTTTTCCATGGAAGAGGCCAAGGTCACTCTGACCGCCAGGCGCCTGGATCGCCTGGAGGAAACGGCTGGTAGCTGCCCCGGAGAAACCCTGATTGTGCCCGCCGACCTTGTGGCGCAAACCGATCGGGAAGCCCTTGTGGACCAAAGCATGGAAAGATGGGGCCGGCTCGACATCCTTGTCAACAACGCCGGATTGGGCTTCTACGGTGATTTTGCCTCCACCACTCAGACCCAATGGCGGCAAATTTTCGAAATCAATCTCTTTTCCATCGTTTTTCTAACCCAGACCGTCCTGCCCACCATGATAACTCAAAACCAGGGGCTTATCGTCAACATAGCCTCCATCGGAGGCCTCCTCGCCCATTCCCGGAATGTGACCCCTTATGTGGCCAGCAAACACGCACTGATCGGTTTTTCCCGTGGTTTGGCCAAAGATCTGGAAGGAACGGGGATTAAAGTCCTGGCGGTCTGCCCACACCTGACGGACACGGAATTTTTCAGTGTTTCTCCGGGAGCGGAGGAAATGGCTTCCCAGGTGGAAAAATACAAAACTTTCATGGATACCCCAGAGGAGGTTGCCCGGGGCATCCTAAACCAACTGGATTCGGAAAAGCTGGTGGTTTTTCCCACGGGAAAACCGGCTAAGGCCTATGAAAAGCAGAGGGACCTTTAGTACAATGAAAACAGAAATCGTCAAAACAGCGTTGGTCATCGGAGGTGGTTCCGGCATGGGACGATCCGCGGCCGCGGCCCTGGGCAACCTGGACATTCGGGTCTTTGTGGCCGATCTGGATGTAGAGGCGGCCTGTGAAACCGCAAACATCCCGGGTTTTAAGGGCCGAGGGGAGGCCTTCCAAGTAGATATTTCCCAGAGCGATTCCGTAGCTACCCTGTTTCAGGCCTTGAGAGAACGTGTGGATAGACTGGATCTCCTGGTCCATACGGCGGGCATGTTGGGACGTACCGTCTTTATCGAAGATATGACCGATGAGGAATGGCGGCGGATGATGGCCGTCAACCTGGATGGCATGTTTTACGTATGCAGGGAGTCTGTCCGCTGGATGAAGGAATACCAGACCGGTCGAATCATCCTTTTCAGCTCGGTGGCCTCCCTGACTCCCACACCGGGGGCGGTTCACTATAGCGCATCCAAGGGCGGTGTGAACAGGTTGGGAAAGAGCCTGGCCAAGGAAGTAGCCAGACATAACATCCGGGTGAACATTGTTGCCCCAGGATATATTGAAACGCCCATGTTGGACGGACTGCCCGACGGTTTTTCAGATTTCATCGTGAAGAAAACCCCCCTGCGGCGATTAGGGGAACCGGAGGAAATCGGCGCCCTGGTGGCGTTTCTGGCATCCCCTGAAGCGGATTTCTTCACGGGCCAGGTCCTGAGCCCAAATGGCGGATTTGTGATATAGTGCAGCAAGCCGCACGGTTTTAGGTTTTAAGTTTTGAGTTTTGAGGGCAAGAACCCATGAATAAAGCTTGGAAGAACCTTATTGTAGAGTCTCAGGGCGACATATGCCGGGTCACTATTAATCGGCCTCATGACCGGAACTCCATCAACTCCGAACTCATGGCCGAACTGATCCGTATGCTGGAGCAGGTGGAGCAGACAGAAACTATAGCATTAGTCTTTACGGGAGCAGGGGACACCTACTTCATAGGCGGCGCTGACGGGATCGAAATGATGCAGTGTGATGGGGAAGAAGCCAGTGCCTTTTCTACCCGGATTCAGGACTTGTTTTTACGGATGGAGGCCAGCCCCATCATCCTGGTGGCCGCCA
>DUZB01000071.1 GCA_013349725.1 Deltaproteobacteria bacterium
TAGGCTGTAAAAGAGTAAGATTATGATTACGATTAAGATTATGACCTTCCGAACGTACTCTCGACTAATTGGATCAAGTGGGCGAAATTAGAACCAAGCCCAAAAAATCGGTATTCGCAGGGATTTAAAAAACTTTTTCGTCTTACTCCGGTCAATCTGACTGAAAAAGCCGTTGGAGGTCCGGGTGATTCTCAATGACTTTCAGCAACTGGTCGGTACGCCGCTCAAGGCGTCTTTTCAGGAGGCTGACAACGATTTTCATAACCCCGTAACGCATGTCGTGATCACGCTCCATCAGTTCCTGAAATTTTCCTCCCTGAATCGCCATGATTTCACAAGGTTCCACACAAACAGCGTCGGAAGTATAAGCGGGATCTCCAAGGAGAGCCGACCACCCGAGAGATCCTGCTGCCTTTATGGAACCAAGGGACACATTAATCCTTTCAGAAACCTTCATTTCCAGAACAATCTTTCCTTTCATCAACATGAAAAAAAAATCCGCCTTTTCCCCTTGCCTGAAAATTTTTGCACCGTCACTGAACAATCGCATCTCAACAAATGGCAGCATCTTTCCCAACATCGTATCGGTCAGGTTCTCCAGCAGAAAAATTTTTCTCAGATCATTAAACGTAACCATCATGTCCTCCGGAAAGACGATATTATCACACCATCATAAAAACAAGGAAAATAGCGGCCACCGCCACCCCTGCACTGATCCCGGCGGGCCAGTTCCCCTCCATGATATCGGCGTAAAGATTCAATTTTCTTATGCTCAAGCGCTCGTCCCTGAGCCCTGTTGCAATCCAGAAACTGACCATTACGAGAAGGGCCCCCCTTGCTGCCACGTCTTTGGAAAGCCGGCATATCCAACCTGCGATCCCCTTGACGAAAATGAGATCGCACCAGTGATTCAACCCGTTCAACCCCTTGTCCATTAAAAGAAAGAAGAGCCTTCCACCCTTGCGGTAAAACCAGTCTACATCCAGATTGATAGCCCTGATTTCCGCAGGATAAATCCCGGCCAACAGAAGGAGCGTGAAGGCCAGGGCGGAAAAGAAAAGGAGTTGGGTCTGGCCCAGAATGTGCGGCGCCGTATAGGGAACATATTCAACCGGGTATGGCAGGATACTGTATAACGGGCCCGGAAAGGACCCGATAAAAATGCACAGGAATGCGGTAAGTCCCATGGCAAGCAACATGTGCAAAGGGGCTTCTTTCGGCCGCAGCCCGGAATCGTGGGAGAAAAAGGCGAAAAACGGAATTTTGATACCTGCATGGTGGAATACGCCGGCCGACGCGAAAAGCAGAATAAACCATATGACGCTCATATGCCCGCCGGCGGCGGCATCCATGACCATGGACTTGCTCACAAAACCGCTGAAGAAAGGAAAGGCGGAAATGGAAGCGGCCCCCACCATGCAG
This sequence comes from Deltaproteobacteria bacterium, assembly GCA_013349725.1. The sequence continues at coordinate 1,423 of DUZB01000071.1, forward strand.
AAAATACAGGTCAATGGCATGGTTCTGTAAAGGCCGCCCAGGTCCGTTGCGTTAATTTTACCGGTCCTGTACATCACTGCGCCCATGGACATGAAGAGGAGGGCTTTAAAAAGCACATCGTTAAAGGCATGGGCCACGGCCCCGTTAATCGCAAGTTCCGTTCCTATGCCGATCCCGCAAACCATGAAACCCACCTGGTTGATCAGGCTGTAGGCAAGTACCCTCCTGAGGTCGTTTTCAATGACCGCATAAAAGATGGGAAATCCGGCCATCACCGCGCCGATCCAGATGAGGGCCTCTGTCCCCGGGAAGGCCCTTGCGAGGGCATATACGGCCGCTTTGGTGGTGAAGGCGCTCAAGAAGATTGTCCCCGTAATGGTTGCTTCGGGATAGGCATCCGTTAACCAGGGATGGAAAAAAGGCCAGGCGCAGTTCACGCCGAATCCAAGAAATATGAGCCAGGTCCCCAATCCGTTCAGACCCAAAAAGCCAAACGCGATGGACCCTGTCTGGTTTACCTGGATGACAATACCGGCCAACAGGCAGAGGCCCCCGGCGGCATGCACCAACAGATAACGATATCCTGCATCCAGGGCCGCTTTTGTCCTTCGCGCCCAGATGAGGAAAATGGAGGAGATGGTCAACATTTCCCAGAAGACGAAGAAGGAAAAAAAGTCTCCCGCGTAGACGACCCCCAGCGCACTTCCCGCGTACACCAGTCCGGCAGCATGCTGAATGCCGTCTTTCACATGAAGGGAGTACAAAATGGCAATGAAGGAGATCAGATGAAAGATGGTTCCAAAAACAAAACTGAGCCGGTCCATCCGGCAGAAAACCAGGGTGTAATCCAGAAAATGGACGGTACAGTGGTTGCCTTCCGGTATCTGGATCAGGTTCAGAAAGCCCACCACCGGAATCAGAAGCATGAAGACGCTTTTCCATTTTCCTTTGAAGAAAGGCGTAAGCATGGCCCCCAACAGGAATATGACAGCCGGTGGCAATGTATCAATCATAGTAATCCTCTCGCCGTTTCATCAGGGGTCGCAAGACATATTTTGCCACAATCACCAGGACCACGCAGGCCACAAATCCGTATACCGCATAAAATTCCGGCCATCCTTCGCACGGAAAATAGGGGTGCTTGCTCACGAACAGATCCAGGAAAAGCAGTACCATCAGGGATCCGTAAAAACAGCCTAAAAGAATTTTTACATTCTTCGGCTTATCGAAAAGATAGGTTTTTGAATCAGTGGGTTTCTCTTCCATGATACCCCTCCCTGCGGGCCGTTTCATGTCATCGTTTTCAGAAGAATGACTCCCAGATACAGTGAAGCTACCGTAATGGCCACATAAAAGATGGACCGGTACGGAGGAACCGGCTCATGGGACAACTCCATTATTTCTTTGTGTTCGATCGCTTTGTCCGCATGCATAATTATTTCCCAAGGATATTGTTCACAGCCATGGTGGCAAGCTCCAGAAACGGCTGTGGGAAAAAGAAAAGGCCGAGGGTGACCAATGCCGTAATGGCAAGAGGAAGCACACAAAAGATGGGCGCCTCCCTCACGCTGTTTTCAAACATGGATTCCTCGGGTGCACAGAAAAAGGCATTGTATACAACCGGCATGAAATAGGCCGCATTCAAAAAAGAACTGAATAGAAGGACCACAAGGATCGTCATCTGGTGCGCTTCCAGGGAACCCAGAACAAGATACCATTTGCTGATAAAGCCACCGCACGGGGGAAAACCGATAATGCTCAACGCCCCGATGAAGAAGGCGGCCATAGTGAGAGGCATTCTCCGTCCGATCCCCTTCATCTCGCTGACATTCTTTTTTCCGGTTGCGACAAAAATTGCGCCGGCGCAGAAAAAAAGCGTAATCTTTCCAAAGGCGTGCATGGCGATATGGAGCATCCCGCCTGTCATCCCTTTGGGGGAGAGCAGGCCGATACCGAGGACGATATAGGAAAGTTGAGCGATGGTTGAAAAAGCAAGGAGCCTTTTCAGGTTGTCCTGTGAAAGGGCAATCAATGATGCGATAAGAATAGTTGCCGACGCGACGAAAAGGATCACCGGCCCCAGATTGAGCGATCCCAGAAGATCCGTTCCGAACACTCCCGTAAGTACCCGGACAATACTGAAAGCCCCGACCTTGACTACGGCTACCGCATGCAGAAGCGCACTGACCGGAGTGGGGGCCACCATGGCTGCCGGAAGCCAGGAGTGAAAAGGCATGATCCCCGCTTTTGCAAAACCGAAAATAAACATGAGCATCAGGATGCCGATCAGGTGCCCCGACCCTTTTCCCGCCAGAAATCCCTGCCTTGAGAACTCCAGGGTACCGGCCAGGTCGTAGGAAATCAGCATGGCGGGGAGGAGAAAGCCGATCGATGTCCCAACGATATACAGGAGATACTTTCTTCCCGAACTTCGAGCCTCCAGATCCTGGTGATGGGTCACCAGCGGGTAGGTCGCCAGGGACAGCATCTCATAAAACAGATAGAGCGTCAGCAGATTGCCGGCAAAGGCCACGCCTATCGTAGCGGAAAGGGCCAGCGCAAAAAAGCAGTAATATCGCGTCTGTCCATGCTCATTGAGCCCCCGCATATACCCGATGGAGTATATGGTTGTGATAATCCACAAGGAAGAAGAAACGAGCGCAAAGAGCATTCCCAGGGCATCCACCCGGAAGGCGATTCCGATTCCAGGAATCACTTCATACACGTTACAGACGATTTCTTTTCCACTCAGGATGACGGGAGCCATGGAAACAACCAGCAGTAATTTCACGGCCCCGGCTAAAAAAGTCCATCCTTCCCGGATATTGGGTTTCCTGCTTAGGAGGAGAAACGGAACCACACAGAGGGAAACAAGAACGGCTAACAGCGGTTTTATGGAGGATATGGTCTCCATTATACAATCCCTTTCGGAATGGCAAACTGAATGATAAGCCTGACAAAGTCGGAGGTAAAAAACCCAAGGACAAAAAGCCCCGCCGCAACGATCAGAAGCGGAATCAGCGCGCTCAACGGGGCCTCATCGATGTTTTTCCCATGATGCCCATGGGCATGATCCTCGAAGGGTTCAAAATAGGTGATCTCAATAATCCTGAAAAAGAGAATCACATTCACAAGACTGCTGAACAGCAGAGCCACCATAAATTCGTAATGCCCGGACTTGATGGCCCCGGAAATCAGGTACCATTTGCTGAAAAATCCGCAGGAGGGGGGAATGCCTATGATAGAGAGTCCTCCCGCCACAAAGGCCCACATGGTAAAGGGCATTTTACCAAATGCCCCGCTCAGATCTGCAAAGGCGTAGCTTTTCAATTTATAGACCAGATTCCCAACCGCCAGAAATACACACAGGGTCATGACGGCATCGTTCATGATATGCAGGATGGCGCCCGTCAGGCCGTCACGGTTTCCAAGCCAGGCGCCACCCACCATATACCCGACTTCCGCAATGATGATGTACGTCAGCATTTTCTTGAGATTGTTTTGTTGCAGGGCCAGGACAGCCCCCATGACGATGGCAATCACCGAAATCCACACGACGGAATCACTTACATCCAGGATGCCAAAAACGTAGTAGGGCGTAAAAACGGTGAACATAAGGCGAATCATCACGTAGATCATCACCTTGGTCATGAGCGGAGCGATCAGACTGCTTGAAGCGGATGGGGCATAGGTGTAGGCATTGGGCAGCCATGCGTGAAGGGGGAAAAGACCCATCTTGATCCAGACACCTACCATGCAGATCACAAAGGCCGTGAGCACCGCTCTGGAATCATACAGCGGAGGGAGTATCCGGGCGATATCCACCATGTTCAGCGAACCGGTGACGATATACAGATATCCTACCCCTAAGAGATAAAAGCACGCCCCGATCGTTCCCATGTAGAGGTAGTTGAGAGTAGCAAGAGGCGCCCGTTCCTCCCCCATTGCAATCAGCCCATAACCGGTGAGGGCGGCAATCTCAAGGAGGACATACAGGTTAAAGGCATCCCCTGTAATCACAATGCCTAACAATCCGGTGAACATCAGCACGTACAGGGTGTAAAACGCCCCGATTTTCTCATCAAACTGATCTTCCACACTTCGTTTGCTTGCGATCAGATTTACTAGCGCCACAATGCAGATCACGGGCAGCACGAGCCCATTCAGGTAATCCACGTAGTAGGCAATGCCCCATGGCGGCGCCCATCCACCAAGGTAGTAATGGATCACCCCTTCCTTCATCACCCTCAGGAGAAGGGCCACCGAACACCAGGCTGAAACCGTCAGGGCCACAACCGCGATGGGGAAGCACCATTTGCGTTTTATCCACCCGGCAGCGCTGATCACAAAGGCTGCAAGCAAGGGCGTGACAAGAAGAAGTGCGGGATAGTGTTGGGTCATTTTTCCCTGATCCTGGCTAAAATTTCGTCCTCTTCAAGGGTCTTGTACCGTCTATAAATAAGGATAGCCAGGGACAGGGCCACCCCAAGGGTGGCCACGGAAACAACAATTGCCGTCAGCATGAGCACATGGGGAAGGGGATTGATGTAGTCTACGGCCTTTATCGCATGGGTTGCGGCGCCGGCGCCGCCTTCTCCGTGTACGTTTTGCAGGATGGGAATTGTCCCCCCCCACTTTGCACCTATGGAAACATAAAACAGGATGATTGCAGTCTGAAATATATTCACACCGATGATTTTCTTGACCAGGTTGTTTTTGGCAATAATGGCATAGAACCCGATCATCATGAGCGTGATATAGATCCAGTAATTGTATTTGCCGATAATGGTCTGAATGATGTCAGGCATTCCTAAAGTCCTTCCCTGTATCTGCCCGCCGATGAAACATTGCTGTATATCCAGATCATACTCCCCATCACAGCAATTCCAACGCCCACCTCGACGATAAGTATTCCAAAAGACCGTGCGGAAACCGGATCAAGGGGAAGAATCTTTGAGAGAGCGCCGTAATCCAGAAAGTTCCCTCCAAGAAGCAGGCAGAGCGCTCCTGTTCCTGCATAGATGAAAACACCAACGGCACACAGAAGCCCGGCCCCCTTTTCACTGATTCTCGTGAGAGACGTTCGAAGATCGTGGGAGATGGCCAGAAGGATAATGCTCGAGCCCAGAATAACGCCTCCCTGAAACCCTCCCCCCGGGCTGTAATGACCGTGGGCGATTACGTACAGTGCAAACAACTGGATAAAGGGAATCAGGAGTCGACATGCCGTGGTAATAATCAAATCCTGCGGGGTCCAGAGATTGTCAATCCGATCGAATTCGCCCGTGGAATAGGAGATTTTTTCAACGCCCTTGATTCGAAGCGTAATGCCGGTCGCATTGTGTCGAAGCAGCCCTTCCTCATCGGTTTTCTTTTCGAAAACGCGCAACAGAAAAAAGCAGACGACTCCCGCCGAAAAAATAACCGTCGTTTCAAACATGGTGTCGAAACCACGATAATCCGCCAGGACCGCCGTCACAATATTGGGAACGGAGGTATCCTCCATGGTCTTCTCAATATACCGAGTTGAAAGGTAGTTATTGGCGGGGGATGCAGGATCCCCCCAATCCGGAAAGTCGCCCGTGGCATAGATTAAAAGCAGACCGGTCAACCCTACAATAATAAGCCCGATTATTTTCAATCTTTGGTCCTCCTGGTTGTTCTGAAAACGGCCGCCACGAAAAAGACAGTACTGACGCCCGCCCCCACTGAGGCTTCCGTAAACGCCACGTCAACCGCTCCCATGATTGCCCAGAGCAGGCACATCATAAAGCTATAGGCTCCAAAAAGAATCGCCGCCCCAAGCAGGTCCCTGATAGTGATGGCGCCCAGAGCCGCTATGACGACGAAAGCCAGAATGATCAAGTCCAGTTCCCAGGTCATATCTATCTCCTCTTATCCCCTTTCACCCAGGGGGCAAGCCCAGCCCGTACTCCTGCATCCACAATGCCGTGAATAGCCGTGGGACTGGAAATGAAAACGAAAACTACGATCAGGATAATCTTAACGCTGGTGAGAATGTTTGCGAGGGAAAAATGGTGAAGGTTAAAGAGCGCCAGGGCAAGCATCATGAGAAGGGAACCCATGGTATCCAGTTTGCCCGCAGGATGCAGGCGGGAATAGAAATCGGGGAAGCGAATGATGCCGACAGCCCCGCCGGCGAAAAAAACCAGACCGCACACCAAAAGAAAAACAACCAGGATATCCAGCAAAAGAACCTCCTGTTCCGGCAGCTACTTCATCTTTTCCAGAAGCCCCTTTCTTTTCTGGAAATACCTTGAAGCAGCAAGTACCGCGATAAAATTCAACATGGCATAGGCCAAAGCGATATCCACAAACATATCCACCCGCTCGTAAAGGAGGCCGATCAGAATAAGCAACACAACGGTTTTGCTCCCGATGGCGTTGGCGCCTATCATACGGTCAAGGACCGTCGGACCGAAAACGGCTCGGTACAGAGAAAGGACCATCAGGCAACTGAGGAAAATTCCGGAGTAGAGAAAAACAGAGCGCATATCAGCATTCCTTTTTACGTCTCTTCATCAAAGGCCCGTGCAATGCGGGCTTCCATCTCGCCCGGAAAGCCTTCCATAGACTTGTTGTCAATGGCGTGGACCCGGAAATCTCCATCCTTGGAGACCGTCACCGTAATCGTTCCCGGTGTCAGGGTAATGGAATTTGCAAAGGTCACCAGGGAAAGATCGCTTTTTAGACTGCTCTTGAATGTGAATATTTGAGGGTCAAGAATATCCAGCATTCTGGGATGAAACGTCAAATAGAGAACGTAGATATTCGCGAGAGTTATCTGGTATATGAGCCAGGGTACATATCCAAGAAACCGTATCCAGATCAGGGCGCCTCTCCTTCGCGGAGCTTCAGGAAATAGAAAATCTCCGGATAGGCAGGTAACAAGGACACAGGAAATGAGGCCCAGACTCAGATGAAATAGGTCAAATTTGCCTGAAAGGATGATCCAGAGACTGAAAAGTATAAGGAAGGTTGCAACGTGGGTGAGGGAAAAAACTTTTTTTTCTGCTGAAGAGTCCTTGACATGCCGAATGTCGGGGGCGCCCGGTAATGGTTTGTGCATCTTTGCATCGGTCCGACTGTCCACTAAAGTCCTCCCCTTCTGGAATACGAAAGGTAATGCCTGTTCTGCTGAACAATTTGCTCTTCGGGTTATCTGCTCACGGTTTTTTGATTAATCGGCTCTTCCCCTATCCTCGTGTACAGTTAAAAGGTTCCCCTATCCACGGATAGGAATCCGAACTACAAAAGTGGCGCCCTTCCAAAAAGTGCTTTCCACATGAATGGCCCCCCCAAGTTTGTGAACTATGTTCCGACATATGGGCAGACCTAAACCGGTCCCTTTTCCGGAAGGCTTGGTGGTATAAAAAAGTTCGAAAATTTTCTTCTGGTCCCTGGGGGCGATTCCGGTACCGTTGTCTGCAATGGAGATCACCACCGATTTTTCATCGAGTCTGGTGCTGATCTGTATGTGACCGGCTCCGTTGCCCTTTTCCTCGATAGCGTGAATGGCATTGGTGAGAAGGTTTACAAAGACTTGTTCAAGCATCCTTGGTTCCGAGTGCATCTGAAGTGGGCCTTCCATCAAATCGAAAAGCACCTCCACATCTTTGGATTTCAGTTCCGGAAAAATAAAACTCACGGAGTTTCTTAAAAGCTCGTGAAGGTCGAAAGAATCTCCGGCAGGACCCGAATCTCGCACAAAATCGAGCATTTGACGTGCAATATTCCTGCAGCGGGTTGCCTGTTCAAGCAGTTTCTCAATGGATGTTTTCAGATCAGCCCTGTCGTCATCATTCAATCCTTCCGAATCGGATACGACAACCCCCATCCATCCGGAAATTTCGTTGATAACCGCAAGGGGGTTGTTGATTTCGTGAACAGTCCCTGAAACCGTACGCCCTACTTCCGCTAATCGATCGACCCGGATCAGCTCTTCCTGAAATTTCTTCCACTCGGTAATATCCCGAGCTATCACAATGCATCCTGCAGATTTCCCTTTTGAGTCCTTGAGGGCGACGAAAGAGACATCACAGTAGACAGGATGCCCGTCGGCGTGGCGGAAAGGAAAATCTGAGCGATTGACCATCCCGTCTTCAAAAAGTCCACCCGTCATCCTCTCAAATTCTACCGAATCCTCGGCCAGTTCCTTTGAGTGTTTTCCCTTGATCTGTTCCCCGCGATACCCCAGGACTTCTTCTGTGCTCTTGCTGAATGATACGATGGCGCCATTGAGATCTGTGGCAAATACCAGATCATTGGTATTCTGCAGAACGCATCGAAGAATCTCCCTCGCCTCGATTGATTCAGTCTTCGATTCGGGAAGTTCCCGGGAGACCTTCTTCAAGTGCTGTTGGGGATCAGTCAATTCCATAAATCTTTCTTAATTTGCCCATGGCCTTTTTAATGCCTCTGGCGCCAAGACCTGATCTGTAAATATCTTCCACTTCTTCCCGGAATTTGGCATTCTGGATCTGTGCTTTATGTTCGTAAGCTCTTTTAATGGTATCCACGAGGGTGTCGTATTCGATTGGTTTGAGAAGATACTCAAAGGCTTCGTGCTTTCCGCTTTCAAGGGCCGTATCGATTGCCCCGTGCCCGGTAAGCACGATGCACTGGAGATAAGGCTGCATTTTTTTTAACTGCTTCTGCGTTTCAACGCCATCCATTCCAGGCATCTTCAAATCGACAACAGCCACGTCAAAAGCATTCTCGTCAGCTACTGCAACAGCCTCTTCTCCTGAAAATGTGGCCTTGACAATAAATCCTTCTCTTAGAAGGCGCTTTGAAAGGTATTCAAGAAGCGTTTCTTCATCATCAACAAGCAACACTTTGATATCCGCTTTCTCGCTCATATTCGGTCCCTCCGGTGATCAAGCTACCAAAAAATAATTTTCAAGTATTGTGAAACGGTTCGATCCGCAAACGTTGGCTGAAAATGAAAGGTTCTATTCTCAGTTTAGAGCATTATAGTGGATTCTCAAAAAAATTGAAGTTTTTTTTTACATTTTTTGCCATTTCTTTGTCAACCGGAATTTATTGTATAGAGAAATTCTAATCAGTCTCTGACCGAAAACATTCAATACGAAACGAATACAATAGGGTATTTAGCCTTCCTGTTACTGGAATCTATCATTAAGAGATTGACATTGATGATCGTAATATAGTCCTATATATGAAATCAATAGGCAATCACGTGGTGCTGGATGCTCGATATTTGATACTGGTCGAAATAAGTAGAGATTCATCGTGGATATTCAGTATCCTTCCCCTCCGGCCTGGAAACCTCCGGGCTGGAAGCGGGGCGTAGGCGCCCTCTGCGGGCCAGAGGCCAGAAACCATTACCTTAAAAGCTATATATGGAAAGGAGGTGCTAAACAGGAAGAAGTACGTACCCTTTGGACTTGCCGGCGCCTGGCGGGAAATGCAAGGCTCAGCACAGAACATCTACTGATTCTAAATGAAAAGAGACGGAGGGTTTGAGAAATGGAACTGAGTAATGAAACATTGATCAGTCTTTACAAAACCATGAAAAAGATCCGCTTGTTTGAGGAGAGGGTCTCTGAACTGTTTGCCGCAGGGAAATTCGGAGGCTTTGTCCATCTTTATATCGGGGAGGAAGCTGTGGCTGCCGGCGTGAGCGCCTCCCTTCGCGAAAGCGACTACATCACCAGCACCCATCGCGGTCACGGTCACCTGATTTCCAAAGGTGGCGACATCAAAAAGATGATGGCAGAGCTCTTCGGCCGGTCCACCGGGTACTGCAAGGGAAAAGGCGGCTCCATGCACATCGCCGATCTGGACCTGGGCATTCTGGGCGCCAATGGAATTGTGGGGGCCGGCGCACCGATCGCGGTGGGGGCCGGTTTCGCTGCCAAATACAAAAATACGGACAATGTATCCGTCTGCTTTTTCGGGGATGGCGCATCCAATCAGGGAACGACCGCTGAGGCCATGAATATGGCGTCTGCCTGGAACTTGCCTGTCGTCTTTATCAACGAAAATAACCTGTACGGCATCTCCTGCTGCACAAATAAATCCATGAGGGTTTCCGATGTGGCCGACAAAGCCGCAGCCTATGACATTCCCGGCATAGTGGTGGATGGAAACGACGTTGTAGCCGTGTACGAGGCGGCGGCGGAGGCCATTAAAGGCGCCCGCGAAGGAAAAGGTCCCGCCCTTATCGAATGTAAGACCTACCGCCACAAGGGCCATTTTGAAGGGGACCCATGCGTTTACAGACCGGAGGATGAAGTCGCTGAATGGAAGGCAAAAGACCCTGTGGCCAGATTTGAGGAAAAGCTCCTTGGCATGAATCTCCTTACCCGGGAACAGGTAGGAGAAATCGATGCAGCCATCCAATCGGATGTTGATAACGCCGTCAAATTTGCCGAGGAAAGCCCGTTTCCCAAACCGGAGGAGGTAACGACCGACGTATACACGGTTTAATGACGTTGGACTCTTCAGGTTTTGAACGCCCTGTAAATGGAGGATTTGAACATGCCGAAAATGACATTTTTACAAGCGATAAACAACGCCCTTGACATGGAACTTGAAAGGGATCCGAATGTGTTCATCTCAGGAGAAGACGTGGGGTGCTTCGGGGGGTGCTTCGGGGTAACCCAGGGCCTCTATGAAAAATATGGAGAAAAACGCGTCATTGACACACCTATCACCGAAAGCGCCATTATCGGCGCGGCGGTTGGGGCCGCAGCCGCCGGGTTAAGGCCCGTGGCGGAGCTCATGTTTGTGGATTTCATCGGAGTGGCCTTTGACCAGCTCTTTAATCAGGCAGCAAAAATGAAATACATGTTTGGTGGAAAGGCGAGACTTCCCCTGACCCTGCGGGCATCCTGCGGGGGCGGCATAGGCGCCGCCGCCCAGCACTCCCAGTGTCTCGAAGCCTGGTTTATGCATGTACCGGGACTCAAAGTGGTCATGCCGGCCACCCCCTATGATGCAAAAGGACTCCTGCTTACTTCTATCCGGGACGACAATCCCGTAGTATTCCTTGAGCACAAAATGCTCTATGGCGTAGAGGGTGAAGTCCCTGAAGGAGATTACACCATCCCGTTAGGCAAGGCGGATATCAAACGGGAAGGGACAGACATCACCATTGTGGCTACCGCCCAGATGCTTTGGCGAAGCCTGGATGCTGCGGAAAGACTCGCAGCTGAAGGGATCAGTGCCGAGGTTGTTGACCCGAGGACCCTATCCCCATTAGATGGGGAAACC
>DUZB01000072.1 GCA_013349725.1 Deltaproteobacteria bacterium
GTCTCTAAGAGCCGCCAATGCAAAAAACACAAATAATCGGAACCATGCTCGTTCACGGGCTTTATAGCACCAGAGAAGTACCGGTCTTAGCTGTTTGAACTCGATCAGGATACAATAACGGAAAAAAGATTGAAACAAGCAAGAAGAGAGAGGATCAATTTAGAAAGTCTGAATTCGGCATAACATTTAGTTTCTTGTAGGAAAAAATTGGGCCGCAGGCCAAATGCAATGCTCGTTCCCAGGCTCTGCCTGGGAATGCGTAATATTCAATTCTCAATCCTTAATCCTCAATTTCCCTGTCTTGAAGTTGAATCTCCTTTCAAAGTCCTTATGCTGTCTTGTCATCATAACAATGGGTAGAGCTTTTTTTGTTGCACAGTTATATCGGTTATGACATATTCGAAACGGGAAATTTATTGATGTCAATCAGAGTTGGGAGTCTGTGTGGAAGCATTTTTTGAATTGAAAAAGCCGGATGAGGTTTTTGAGATTATCGACCGGCTTGAGCCTTTGGAGGAGGAAACGGTTCCCCTTGAAGAATCGCTGGGGCGGGTGCTGAGCAGAGACCTCTTGGCGCCGGAAGATCTGCCTGGATTTCATCGATCTACCATGGATGGGTATGCCGTTCAGGCAAGAGGCACTTTTGGAGCAACGGAGAGTCTCCCCGCCCTGTTTGAGATGGCAGGTGAGGTTTCCATGGGACGGAATGCCCCCATCATCGTGGCTGAAGGAGAGGCCGTGAAAATCCCCACGGGGGGCATGCTTCCCGAAGGGGCGGACGGGGTCGTCATGATCGAGTACTGCGCTTTGCTGGACGATAAAACGATTGAAATCAGCAAAGCCATTTCACCCCTCGAGAACATCATACAGCCGGGAGATGATTTCAAGGTGGGGGCTGTATTCCTGCAAAAGGGGCAACGATTACGTCCCCAGGATCTGGGTGTTGCGGCAGGCTTAGGGTTTTCCCATATTCCGGTTTTTTGCATACCCAAGGTGGCCATTATCTCCACCGGAGATGAGATCGTTCAGGTGGAAAAAAAGCCGCTTTCAGGTCAAGTCAGAGATATAAACCGGTATACGCTGGGGGCTTTTTGCAGGGAAATGGGTGCAGAACCACTACCCATGGGAATTTGCCGGGATGATTTTCAAATGCTGAAGGATATGGTGCAAGAGGGCGCCGAGCGGGCTGACTCCGTCTGGGTTTCCGGAGGGAGTTCCGTCGGGACGAGAGATCTGACGCTGAAGGTCTTTGAAACGCTTCCCGGATTTGAGCTTCTTGTGCATGGGATTTCCATCAGTCCCGGAAAACCCACGATTTTAGGCAAGTGTGGCGCCGGAACCTTTGTGGGTCTGCCCGGCCATGTGGCTTCTGCACTTGTGGTGGCACAGGTTTTTATGTCGAGGGTTATCCTCAGGCTCCGCGGAGAAGACCATTCCCGTGCCTATGCTTTTCGTGAGGTGGAGGCCGAATTGAGTCAGAATGTGGAATCGGCCAACGGACGTGAAGATTATCTGCGCGTCCGTCTCACCCAAGAAAAAGGACGGAACCTTGCGAAACCCGTTTTCGGCAAATCAGGACTTATTTCCACACTGGTTGATGCCGACGGCTTGGTTAAAATTGATATGAATACCGAAGGACTATATCAGGGACAGGTGGTGAAGGTAATGCTTTTCAGGCAGGGAGGACTCTCATGAAAAGACAAGTGTACCTGTCTTTGAAACCCCTTGAGGAAGCGAAGCATATCTTCTTTTCCCGTTTTCATTCCGGCATGAGAACGGGAGTCGAGACCATAAAGGCTGCAGATGCACAGGGGCGTGTCACAGCAGAAGCTGTTTTTGCGAAGAGATCCTCGCCTTCCTATCATTCTTCCGCCATGGACGGTGTTGTCGTACGGGCTGAACAGACGTATGGAACAACAGAGCGCAATCCGAAAGTCCTCCAGTTGGGGGAAGATGCATTATGGGTCAACACGGGGCAGCCCATCCCTGAATCTTTCGATGCCGTTATCATGGTTGAAAAACTCCATCAAATAGATGATAGCCATGTGGAAATACGCTCTCCGGCGTATCCGTGGCAACATGTTCGCAAGGTTGGTGAGGATATTGTGGCAACAGAGCTCCTTTTTCCTGTAAATCACAGAGTTCGACCTTACGATATCGGCGCCCTCATCAGCGGAGGGGTTTCGTCGCTGCAGGTCTGGAAAAGGCCGAAAGTGGCTGTTATCCCCACCGGATCGGAGCTCATAAACCACAAGGATGCAGAAAAAATCGACGACATGATGCCGGGCCGGATCATTGAGTTCAACTCTCTTGTGATCGGAGCCCTGGTGCGGGAGTGTGGGGGGAGCCCGATTATTTTTGATATTGTTCCTGATCATCAAGAAAGTATCCTCAAAGCCCTCCATGAAGCCTTTGATTCCGGTGCGGATGTGATTATAATAAATGCGGGATCTTCTGCTGGAAGCAAAGACTATACCGTACATGTGGTCAGTGAGATGGGAGAGGTCCTGGTTCATGGTGTGGCCATGATGCCGGGAAAACCTACTTTGTTGGGGGTGGCAGGCGACAGACCGATTATAGGGAATCCCGGATATGCGGTTTCTTCCACAATTTCTTTCGATCAATTCGTCAGGCCTCTCCTTTGTACCTTGCAGGGTCTTCCTTCCCCGCCGGCAAAGACCATTGCAGTGCAACCGACCAGGGATATTCCGTCCAAGGTTGGGACGGAAGAGTTTCTGCGGGTAAATATCGGGAAAGTTGGTCATAGATATGTAGCGACGCCACTGTCGAGAGCTGCCGGGTCCGTTACTACCTTGACCAGGGCGGAAGGAATCCTCCGCATTCCTGCCATGTCCGAAGGGCTGATTCAGGGGAAGACGGTGACTGCGGAACTCCTCGTGGAAGAGCAGGAACTGCTCAACACGGTGGTCGTCATCGGGAGTCACGATATTACCATTGATATCCTGGGGGACGAGATACGGGCTTCGGGGCGGAATATTCGAATTTCATCAGGCAATGTGGGAAGCCTTGGGGGGCTTCTGGCCTTGAGGAAAGGATCCTGCCATATGTCCGGATCTCATCTGCTCGATGCGCAAACAGGGGAGTATAATATTCCATTTATCAGGAAATACGTGAAAGGGCTTGACGTAAGCGTCTTTCACCTTGTCCTGAGAGAACAGGGATTAATTGTCACCAAAGGGAATCCAAAAGGTATCAGGGGCATCGAAGACCTGTCCAGAAAAGATGTGGCGTTTGTCAATCGCCAGGCAGGTTCGGGAACCAGGGTTCTGCTTGATTATAAACTGGGGCTATTGGATATGAGTCCCCAGCTAATCAGAGGATTCGCCCATGAAGAGTATACCCACATGAATGTCGCTGTGGCAGTCCTCAGCGGAGCTGCCGACTGCGGCATGGGTATTTTTGCGGCAGCCAGAGCTCTTGATCTGGACTTTGTTCCGATCGTACAGGAGCAGTACGATCTGATTGTACCGACTTTGATGTTGGATGCCCCCCATATAAAGGGTGTACTGGAGACCATTCGTTCTAAACATTTCAGAGAGAGGGTCAGATCTCTTGGTGGATATGATCCTTCCCTGAGTGGTGAACTTTTTGCGGAAATGAAGGGAGGCTGATATGGTAGAACTCAGGATCATGTCGCGGCAATGGATCGTTGATGAGCACGGAAATATCATTATGGGAGAGGGTCGAAAGGCAATCCTTGAAAATATTGATAAAACCGGCTCGATTAACCAGACAGCAAAGATAATGAAGATGTCTTACAAAGGTGTCTGGGGTAAAATAAAGGCGACAGAGAAGTATCTCAATGACGATATTGTACATGCCGACAGGAAAAATGGGACCAGACTTTCAGAAACAGGAAGAGAACTTCTCAGGAAGTACACGGCATTGAAGGACCAGTGCACCAATGAAGACAACCGGTGTTTTGAAATCGTTTTCGGCAAAGACTGCGGCCAGGAAGGGGAGTAGGGGAGTGAAGAGCTTGTTGGAGTTGCCTATTGTTTCTGTTGTGGGTTTTTCAGGAAGCGGGAAAACCACATTCATTGAAAAACTGATTCCACAACTTACTGCTCGCAATATCCGGGTTGGAACATTGAAGCATGATGTGCATGGTTTTGAAATGGACAAGCCTGGCAAAGACAGCTGGAGGCATAAACATGCCGGCGCCGTTGTGACGGTTATTTCGTCGCCCAGGCAGATCGGAATGGTCAAGGATGTGGATCATGATCACGACCCGGACGAGTTAAAGCCTCTTTTCAAGGAGGTACAGATTATCCTTGCAGAAGGATACAAGAGACAAAACAGACCCAAGCTGGAGATTTTCAGACCGGAAATTCGAGAAAAACCTTTCTGCGCGGGAGACGATGCCCTGATCGGGTTAATCAGCGATGTTTCCGTTGACCTGGGAGTCCCGCGGTTTTCCCTGGATGATGCGGAAGGGGTCGCGGAATTTCTGATTTCGTATTTTAAACTCCTGCCGGAATGCCGGAGGGAGAGCCGCTGCAATGTATTGACGTCCAGGGGGTTGAAAAACGCCGTTTGAATCGTACGGAGATAGGACGCAGATTACGCAGATACACGCAGATACACAATTAAGAAAGGAACTCCCATGTTAGATTTCCCTTTTGTCGCTCTTGCACCACTGGGGGCGTTTTCAGAAAGTGCCATAGGAAGCGATATTGTCCAAATGATTATTCATGCGGGACCTATGGTGAAGTTTGTTCTGCTTGTTCTTTTTTCGTTTTCATTCATTTCCTGGACTATTATCTTTATGAAATTCAGACTCTTGAAAAGAGCTGCATCTCAGACGGACGACTTTCTGGAGCTGTTCTGGGAAAATCGAGATATGAAGAGAATCTATACGGAGAGTGAACGAATGGGATCAAGTCCGGTGGCGAGTCTTTTCAGGGCCGGGTATGCTGAATTGAGCCGTATCAAAAAAGCCCAGGCCGGTCCCGATGTCGCGCAGGGCAGGGCAGGAACGGAAGGCGAAATGGCGACGGCCGGAAAGGGCTCAGGCAGGGAAACCATGGCGGTCCAGAGGGCCCTCATGGATAATCTTGAAAGGTCGCTTAAAAAGGCTACCATAGACCAGCATAACAAATTGGATAGGGCGCTGAGCTTTCTTGCCACAACGGGAAATACGACCCCCTTCATTGGTCTTTTTGGAACCGTGTGGGGAATTATGGAATCCTTCCGAAACATAGGTCTGAAAGGTTCTGCCAATCTGGCTGTGGTCGCGCCGGGGATTTCCGAGGCGCTTATCGCAACCGCCTGCGGTCTGGCTGCGGCGATTCCTGCTGTGGTGGCCTATAACTATTTTTCCCAGAGGGTATCGTCGCTGAATTCAGAAATGGATATTTTTACGACAGATTTCCTGACCATGGTTGGGAGAAGGGCTTTTGTGAATTAAAAAAATGTATACGAATCAAGGTGGAAATAACAGACGTCTCATGTCTGAAATCAACGTTACCCCCCTCGTGGACGTAATGCTTGTTCTGCTTATTATATTTATGGTGGCAGCGCCCATGATGATACAGGGGGTTGATGTCAGCCTTCCCAAGACAGCCACGAGAAATATAAAGACGCAGGATGAGCCTCTCATGTTGACCGTGAACAAGAATGGGCAGATTTTCCTCGAGAGCCACCAGATTGAGTTGGCGAATCTGGAAACGAAAGTGAAGAATATTTTTGAGAACCGACGCGAGAAAGAGGTGCTTCTGCGAGCCGACAAAGATGTCTCCTACGGTTTTGTTATTGAAGTTATCGCGAGGGTTAAAAGGGCTGGAATTGACAAGCTGGGAATGGTAACGGAACCTTTGGATTGATGGTTGCGCCCGATGTTTCAAGTGTGATGTATGAGAAAAAACAGGAAAAAACCTATTGAAAATACCCGGAGAATGTGGACACGCCCCCTTATATTCTCTCTGGCTTTTCATTTGACGGTTTTTTCCATGTTCTTTTTTGTCCCGGAATCGATGCCGACCCGCAGGATGAACGGCCCGACTGTCTATGAAGTTGACCTCGTGCAACTGCCTCCTGAACCTGCAAAAAAAGCGAAAAATGCAGCTGTTGTTTCTCCCGGAAAGACGATTGCCGGTTCCGCAAAAACTGCACCATCAAGGCGAATCAGTCCCCCTGTAAAGGAAGAAAAACCGGTTATCATTGGGAAAAGGGTCATCGAGCGGGAAACACCGAAAAAAGAGAACCCCGAAAAAAAAGTGGAAAAACCGAAGGTAGACGCATCAAAACTGATAGATCAGGCCATTAGCAAAATAGAGAGGAAGGTGCAAACGGAGAAAAAAGATCATCTGAGTAGTGCTTTATCCAAAATCCAATCCCAGGTTGAAAAAACGGAAAAAGAAAATCCGCAGGGAGATCTATCGGAGACCGGCATTTCCATAAGGCTTTATCAGATGGAAGTCGCGGAACGCATCAAGCAAAACTGGTCCTATCCCATGGCCATAAGCAATCCGGGAGAGTACCAGGCTATTGAGGCCGTTGTGGTGGTGACGGTCAGGGAAAACGGAACCATCATTCGATTCTCAGTCAAGAAGAAGTCCTCGAGTACCCTTTTTGATGCGTCCGTTCTCAAGGCCATTGAGAGATCTGATCCTCTCCCCCCATTTCCGGAGGGGTACCGCAAGAGTACAGATGATATTGAGATCAGATTCAATCTCAGTGACATGGAGACTTCTTGAAGTTTTTTGACCGGAAAATATGAATGATGTAAGTCCATGGAGGTTTCATTTTTGAAATGTTTCGCGTAAACCCCGGTTTTTTGTTTTCACACAAGAAGGCATTATTGTATTTTACAGGGATTGTTTCCTTCCTGATCTTTTGTTTTCCAGGCCTTTCGTCGGGACGAATTTATATAGATATCAACGCCCCGTCCATTCCCAAATTCAAGATAGCCATACCCGATTTCAAGAGGATCGGTGGGGATTCGGGACATCCTGAACTGGGAAATGAACTGTTGAAAGTGATGTCCAACGATCTTGAATTGAGTGGCTATTTTTCCCCCATCGAAAAAGGTGCTTTTCTGGAAGAAAAAGATGCGCCTTTAACGGGGGATAAGATAAATTTCAAAGACTGGTCTGTAATTGGCGCCGAGCTGCTTCTGAAAGTGGGGTATTCCTGCATGGGAAGTCGATTGCAGGTGGAACTGAGGTTGTATGATGTATTCTGGGGAAAACAGATTTTAGGAAAAAGGGCGCTGGGGGACATAGCCGGGTACCGTCATCTTATACACAAACTGTCCGATGAGATTATTCTGAAATTAACCAATTACAACGGAATCTCTTTGACCAAGTTAGCATATGTGGGAGATGGGACCGGGCAAAAAGAGATTTATACCTGCGATTATGATGGGTACAATATCCAGGCGGTTACATCAGACAAAAGCATTGCCATGTTGCCGAGGTGGTCTCCGGACGGAAAAAGGCTGGCGTACAATTCCTACAAGCAAGGAGGGGCTGAACTCTATCTAAAAGATATGGTTTCCGGTGTTACGAAAAGGCTGTCACGAAGATCCGGGCTTAATATCGGGGCGGGCTGGTCTCCGGGCGGAGAAGAACTGGCCTTGACTCTGAGTGACCAGGGAAATTCGGATATCTACGTGATTAGTTTGGAAGGGCAGATTCTCAAACGGTTGACAGATCATTGGAGTATTGATGTTTCCCCTTCCTATTCGCCGGATGGAAAAAAACTGGCTTTTGTTTCAAATCGCTCCGGTTCGCCCCAGGTCTATATTTTGACGATTGAAGACGGGAAAGTGGAACGATTGACCTTTGAAGGGAAGTACAATACGTCTCCTTGCTGGTCCAGCCTGAACAGGATTGCTTATACCTCCATGAACGAGAACGGCAGTTTCGATATCTGTACCATTGATCCAAATGGAGGCGCCGTAAGGGTGCTTACCGGGGACGGGTGGAACGACGAGGATCCACGCTGGTCGCCTGACGGCAGATACATCGCTTTCAGTTCTAACCGGACCGGTAGTTACCATATCTATATCATGAACCTCAGTGGTCAAAATCAGAGCAGGATTACCTTCCAGAAAGGGAATCAGACCAGCCCGTCCTGGGCGCCCGGATAGCGGATTGTTTTCTTTGAAAACCGATGGATTCGGTTCATTAGAGATTCCTGAAGGGTTGTTTTCTAAAAACTTGAAATAAAATGGAAGAAATGTTAAGGGTTGAAGGTGCGTGGTTTTTGGATGGGGAAAATTTTTCAAGGCAATTTTTTTTCATAGGTGTTCGCCTATGGAACGGGAGGAAAAAAATTATGCGGAATAGAGCGGCAATGGGTGTGATTGTGTTAGCCTTTGTTTTTTCATCAATGTTCTGGTTTGCGTCCTGCGCCAAAAAACAGGTAGATACCTTGGAGACCAAGCCAAAGACAGAAACGGGTGAAGGGTCGGTTGATAAAGGGAGTGCTGCGGGAAAACAATCTTCGTCTGAGACGATTACGGAATTGAGCGAGGCGGAACGGCGGGCAAAACAGCAGGAAATGGAAATAGCCAACAAAATGGCAGTTTTTGAATCTGAAAATGTTTATTTTGAATTTGACAAGTCTGACCTGACTCCCGAAGCGCAGGCTATTCTGAAAAAGAAGGCAGCTTTTCTGCAGCAAAATCCTAATCTTGCTCTTTTGATTGAGGGCAATTGCGACCAGAGAGGCACAATTGAATACAACCTGGCATTAGGTGAAAGAAGGGCCAATGCCGCGCAAAGATTCCTGATGGCGTTAGGGATTTCCGAGGATCGCCTGAAGACCATCAGCTATGGGAAAGAACGCCTTGCTGATCCGGCGAATAATCCGGTTGCCTGGTCGCTAAACAGGAGAGACTCTTTTAAATTGTTGCGGTAGGGTCTGCGAAAAAAAAGTGAGGAACCATTGCCGAAACGGATGGTTTTATCATTGAAACGGAATAAACGGGGACCGGCCTGATTTGTCGGGCTGGTCCCCCTCTAATGTGGAGTAGCCGGCATGAGAATTCACAGCGCTTTTGGATGGCCTGTTTTGGGAATGGGTCTGGTTGTTTTTGCCCTGCTGAGCTGTTCTTCCTGTGTTACGGATCAAAAGGTGGTAGACAGTCAGATCAGGGCGCTGAATGAGAAGATTGACCATCTGAAAGAAATGACCGATATGAGATTCAAGAATGAAGTGGATACAAAGCTCACCTCCATTCGTGAACAGCAGGCTGACACAGAAGTAAGAATCGGGAAACTGATGACGGAAGTGCAGAAGGTCTCAGGGCAATTTGATGAAAACAACCGCCTTGTGCAGCTTTCTTCAGAGCGAGACCTCAATAGCCAGGAAGATTTTAAGATGTTTCTTACCGAGATGGACAGGCGATTGAACATGGAGGAAAAAAAGACCAAGGAATTGTACGCCTATTTAGGGATTGAAGCTTCTTCCCATGCCTCTCAGGAAAAGACGCAGAAGGATTCCGCACCCGTTTCGAAACCCGAAGAAAAGGCACAGGAACCGGTCGTGACCGTACCTCCTGACCAGAAGCTTTATGAATTGAACCTTTCCATCTACAGGGAAGAGAAATTTGACGAGGCTCTTGGCGGATTCAAAAATTTCCTTTCCAAATATCCCAAATCCGATCTTGCAGATAATGCGCAGTTCTGGATTGGGGAGTGCTACATGGCCTTGGGACAGTTTGAACAGGCTATCTTGGCATACCAGGACGTCATGAAGAAGTATGGCAAAGGGAATAAAGTTCCCGGTTCCATGCTGAGGCAGGCGATCGCTTTCCACGAAATTAAGGACAAAACAAGCGCAAAACTCCTTCTGAATAAGCTTATCAAACAGTATCCCAAATCTAAAGAAGCCGATATTGCGAAGAAGAAATTAGAAACAATCAAGTAGTTGAGCCAGTTGTTTCTCTATTTTTTCAACAGCACGGTATGAAATGCCGTTGTGACATCCTTTCTGCTGATGGTCCCCAGCAACTTGACCGGGTCATCTTTATCTACTACAGGTAGAATGGCAAAATCTCCCGCAGTGATTCTGGCAAGAGCTGCCAGGAGATTATCGTGATCCGTAACCGTGATCACTTCTTTTGTGGCGATGTCGCCGACGGTAACTTTGAGATCCCCTTTTTTGAAAGCCCAATTGCAGTCCGAAAGGGACAGAATTCCTTTGAGTCTGCCTGATGTGTCGGTGACCGGGAAGCTGGTGACCCCCATTTCATAGACCATTTCCCTGAGTTCTTCCAGTGAGGTAGTCTCATGGACGGCCACGAGATTCCGGTTCATGGCGTCCTTTACCGGGATCGCCCTGAAATCGGCAAGGTGAGCTTCCGATGGTTTTTGGGGAGAATCTTCCGTGCTTATCCCTTTCCCGGCTTTTATTTCCTCGATCCTCTGGTTATAATACTGAATCATCTCCCGTCTATCCAGCATCCCCACAAGAACGGAATGGTCCTCTTCACTGACTACGGGAATCCTCTGGAGATTGCGGATCGTACATTTTTTGAAAACCTCATTCAAGTCTTCCGAGGGGGTTGTGAAAATGATACTCGTATTTGCAACGTCCTTCATGCGGACAAGGTCTCCTACTTCGTCATCAAAGAGCACCCCCCGTATATCGTTTATGGAAAAGATTCCGATCATTCTATTCTCTTTGTTCACAACGGGAAAGTAATGCTGGTCACTTGCGCTGAAGACTTTCCGGAACTTTTTGAGTGTCATATCTTCCGGGATTAGCTGCGCTTTTCTGAATTGAGAGGAGAGTTCTCGAACCCGCATGGCTGCAAGGATGTCCACGAAAAAATCCCCGCGATGGGCGTTTGAATCGATTTTTGAATTTACCTGATTCTGGTATATGGTCCATTTTCTGGAGAGCATGTAAGTCAAGGAGCAGACGAGAAGACCGGGCAAAAGAAGATGATAGGAGTTGGTCATTTCACTGACAAAAATGATGGTGGAAATGGGAGTGTTGGAAACTCCGGAGAAAAAGCCGGCCATACCTACCACCACAAAGGCGCCCGGGTGTGTAACGATTGTAGGCCAGATATTGTGAAATATTCTGCCTACCACCCCTCCCAGGGCCCCTCCAATAACCACGGATGGTCCGAATACACCGCCGCTGCCTCCTGAACCGATTGAAAAGGAGGTGGTGAAAATTTTACCCAAGGCAAGTGTCAGCAGGAATAGTGTGGGAACCTGGTTTTCAAGAGCCATCTGCATGAAGCCATAACCGAAGGAAAGGGTCTGCGGCAGGAAAAATCCAATGGCGCCGGTGATTAATCCCCCAATGGCCGGTTTGATATGATTGGGGACTTTTATCCGTTTAAAGAGATGCTGAATGCCGTAAAACGATCGAACATACAGGAAGCCGCCGCCGGTTAAGACAAAAGCGAGAACAGTATAAGGGCCCAGTTCAAGGGGATTCCTGAAGAGAAAATTCCTGGTTTCAAACAGGGACCCCCAACCGAAACAGAGGCAGAATACACAATAGGCTACAACAGAAGAAATACCCGCCGGGATAATAACCTCCGATTCAAACTCCGGGTCACGGTAAAGAACTTCCGCAGCAAACAGCGCACCTGCAAGAGGCGCCCGGAAGATGCTTCCTACGCCGGCGCCCATGCCTGCGGCAAGCATGATTCGCCTTTCACGATCAGACAGCCCCAGTTTTGTGGCTAAAAAAGAACCGAACCCGGAACCTATCTGGGCGATAGGGCCTTCACGGCCTCCGGATCCTCCTGAAGTCAAGGTTACGGCCGAAGCAATGGTCTTAATGATAGGGATCCTGCCTCTGATAAAACCCCCTTTGTTGTGATAGGCATCTATGGCTGCATCCGTCCCATGGCCTTCGGCTTCAGGCGCAAACGTATACACCAGCCAACCGCTGACAATGCCTCCCATAGCGGGAAGAAAAAGAAGTATCCAGCGGTTAAACGGGGTTGTGGTGGGAGAGAAAAGTCCTCCTTCCCCTGCAGGTTCAGGAGGGCGGTAGCCGGCCATCTGGTCCAGCAGAAAATGGGTCCCCGCCTGGCACAGCCAATAAAAGATGATGGATCCCGCACCGGCAATAAGACCGATCAGGACAAAATATATCATCCACTTTCCTGCGGTGGCGATCGTGCTGTTTGTTGTTTTGATCGTCTGGGAGTCGGGCCAGAATCGGATTCTTATTTTCGGTTTCATTTACAAGTCACCAAGTTTACATCCTTTCAATTGAAATCAAACCTTGCGGTTTTCTCGAACCACCTGGGCAGGCACCTGTGGCAAGGGCTGTACCCGTCCCGGAAGGCGTCGTACATGGATCGAAAAGGGACCCTGTTGTTTATCGGTATTTGTCTGCCGGACGGGCAATTTTTTCGATGAAAGCGAAAGGATTTTCTGTTTCCCCTGTATTCCGTTTTTTCCTCTATGGGAAGGTTCTGCCATATCCCTAACCTTTCCCGGATTGCCTGCCTCTGAATGTTAATCAGATAGCTCCTGTATCTCAAATTGGGTTTGCAGGTTACCACATAAGCCAGTCCGCTCTTAACCATGAG
>DUZB01000073.1 GCA_013349725.1 Deltaproteobacteria bacterium
CCCCAGCCATCGAGGCTGAAAAGCCTCTCCCACAAAACCCCATCGCCCCATCCCCCGCCACATTCAGGGCGGCCTGGATGGTGGAATAGCAAGGTTGCTCACCGCCGCAGACCTCGTCCGGCTCCACGTACAGGGTTGCCGGAGGCACAGACTGGGGATCCAGCGGATCAGTACCTGCTTGGATCTCCGCCAAAAATGATTTTTCCTCCCGGGATGGCATCCTCCCTTGCCAGGGTCGTGGGGTTGACCCCGCACCCCCTTCCTAACCCGTCCACCAAATAACCCTGAACCCTCCCTTTGAATGAAATCGCGAGCCATGACCCGGTTGAACTTTGAATGTCTCGTGCCATGGGTTCTGAAAACGAAGTTTCTGGAATAATTATTTCCTCAACAAAATCCACCAGGTCGCTGACACAGTTTTTCACGGCCTCGGCGTGTTCTGTCTCCACCTCCTTTTTCGATGCCCACCCTTCAGTAGCCGGGAGCAGCGCACTGGATAAAAGAACCGTTCCGTCGCCATCTTCCGTCATATGGGCGCTTTTTACATCCTTTTCGGGGGTTGGAAAGCCGTCCTTGTATGCGCTAAAAAAACTTCCTGCACCAACATCAATGCTCTCAATGGTTTGCTTACCCTTGCCTGCAAACACAATCGTTTTTATTATCCCTTCGGTATTGTTGTCCTGTTTCGCCATGCGGGTGTTGTTGTCTTTGTAGATGCCTTCATTCAGATCATAAAGAACATTGTTTTCCTCTCTTTTGAGCTTAGCCAGCGGCTTTGGACCAAGAAATTCGTCGGTTGGCAACAGGGCTTTCAGCCCCATGATAGGCTCGTTCTGACTATTGTGGCCTGTGTAGTATTTCCACATCTTGTAAGTCTCAAAATCCCATACACTTTCTCCAATGGTGTCCTTGTAATTCTTTTGGGTCGTGTTCGAGTAGAAGTTTTTCCATAACTGGCCGTCTTTGACGATATTGTCTGCCAGCAGTGGATCCCCTCCCTCCCACAGGTAATAGGCCGTGCAGCTTCCGGCGTTGGGAGTCGCCACCATGGCGAATCTTTCTATATCGTTCCTGATCTCGTAGTCATGGTCGCCTTGGATGTAGGCCCTCACCACAAGCCCTCCCATGCTGTGAGCGATGATATTGACCTTGCCTTTTCCCGTCTTTTTTTTGGCGTTGTCTATGGCAGGGATGAGATATTGCGTTACAATGTCATGGAGGTCCATGCGCCAATCATAGGGAACACGAAAGATGGTGCAATCTGACTCATACCCCGCATTTATCATCAGCTCCTTCTCGAGTTTGTCCCACCCTACAGAATCAAGAGGGTTATGCAGCTGGAGCTTTAAGCCAGCCGCTCCCTGTTTCTTAGGCAGCCCTGGGTAAGGCGAGAAGTTATCTATGCTGGCCGTCCCCATGATCCCAGGCAACAGGAGTACAGGGATTTTGTTGGATGATGCGCAAAAAGAAAACTGGATGTCCCTCTGGGCAGGCTGACCACCCCTGACAAAAAACCCATCCAATTGTGCCAAGGCACCTGATGTCAAGTGTTTGGCGTACAAAAAATAATATCCGGAAGGCACATTCTGAAAACAATAGACGCTGTCTTCAAATGTATCCTTGAGGGTCCCCCCAGGCCCGGAGAGCAACCACACTTCCACTTTTCCGGTCACCTTCGTGTTGTAATTGTCCAAGATAGCCCCTTCGATGCCTCCGGTATTCTGTGCCCCACCGCTCACGGTGAAAGGATCGCTGACTCCACTGATGGCACCCTGCGTAGCGACGATCTCTATTCCCTGCCCGGCATCAAGGACCTTTACCTGCCCGCTCCAATGCCCGTTCGCCAGTATGAGATTCGATGCGCTCACTGAATTATCGCCGGCGGTGCATGTGAATGTAAAGGGACCAGTGGCTGTCGAAACCCCTTTTTCATACCTGTCCCTAGCTGTGACAGTTACATAAAATGCCACCCCCAGCGCCTTGGCTGAGGAACCGACTGAAATGTCAAAATGATGCAACACCCCGGGTAAACCGGCCTTTCCGCCCCGTATGGCGCGCACATAGGCGGTTTCCGTTTTCGCGAGGGTCTCGTCATCACTGTTGCTGAAAGAAATAACCTAGGCATTGGCTCGCGATCCGTCGCTGGTTGTTGACGACCAGTAATTTTCCGATTGCGTATCATTGAAGTACCTGCTATCGATGACAGGATCATAGACAGAAAGGTCCAAGATGCTATCCAGTTCCTTAAGAGTTGGAAGACGCCAGTCGTCCTGCCCTCCCAAAGAGAGGGTATCTCAATAGGCCAGGGCCTCCTCCCAGGTTACGGGGCCTGTTGTTTCCTGCTGCCACGTAAGTCCCGTACTGGTGTCCGTAACCGTACCGTCGCCGTTATCATTCAGTCCGGCATAAGAAACCCCGGCGGAGACAACCATCCACCCTAAAATGACGACCAAAAGTCTTTTCATCACATCCCTCAACCTGTCAGATTTTTGTAAAGCCTTTTTTTGTTACCCCTTTTTAACATTTATCCGCTCAATTTATCTGGTTAAGCTCCCGGAAAAGGTTCGAAAATTCCTTTCCTGTGGTGAAGCTGTGTGGGTTTGTTCCTGATAGTTTTTTGGATATAAATCAACACATCCAGTGTCGTCTTGCCTATGGGTAGAGCGCCATGATGCGCATTACGTTCGCCTCGAAGTAACCGAAGGGCCAAAGGGCCAGAGCCAAAATCACTGTCCGCCGCGAACCGCCCGAACGTATGTGTTGAAGGATTTACCGTTCAGAAAGTCGTTGCCATCCTTGAAAGAAATTAGCCAGGCGTTGCCAGGACTGCCGACATAGGTAGTAGACGACCAAAAATAACTGGATTTAGTGTTCGGGAAGTAGTTTATATTTATTGAGGGACTTCGCCAACCATAGATGGCAATACTGCGCAACTCCTTTAGTGTGGGCAACCGCCAGTCACTATAGCCCCCGAAGTTTGCTCCATTGATGGCATCAAGGAATTGTTTTGTGTATGAGCTTATCCCGATAGGTATTACCCCGGGATCTCCTCCATTTGTTTCAGGATTCGGGTCGTACCAAGTGTATCTATTGTCCGCATCGTGCGGATTGGAGAAGTCATAGCTACCATTGTCGTTTGTCTTCACTTCCCAGATGATGCCGGTTACATTGTCCCTGACCATCANCCAGGATGTCGCAGNATCCGGCAAGGCATTGCCGCTTTCATCCAGCTTGGTATAGGAGGGCGGATTTATGCTGNAATTTCCGTCCTGCCCGGCAGGCAAAGGGCTGCCCAGGTTCAGGGCAGGTGATGCTCGTCCCTGCGGCGTCATAACACCCCGTTTGCCCGGTGTCCGGCACCGGCCAGGCAAAAGCCGGGGAGCCAATAGAGACCAACCCCCAAATTATTCCAAAAGCCATGATCATCTTCTTTCCCATCGCATACCTCCAGTTTTCTGATTATGCCATAAACCACCCATCTTTGACCGGCTCTCAAACTCCCCGCAGTCTCATCAGCCTGATCAAGCGCCTTTCCAGATGCGCCCTTCCTTTGCCTTTTTATGTGGGCGAAGGGCTTGGAGCCCCGACCATCGAGGCTATAAAGCCTCTCCCACAGTAAAACGAACGTAACGGTTTCATTTTTTCTTTTGGCCTCTACATATTTTGTGTTTTGTTCCCGAGGCCTTCAATGCGGAATCCGCGGACCTTCTCTGATGCTGATGTTATTTCGCATAGAAACACCGAGGATCAGGAAACCCAATATTAGTGCAACATTATTCAATATTTACTCTGGGATGTAAAGGGCTGGTTTTGGGGGGATGCCTCTTTTTAGACCTGATTGTAAAAGAGGGTGCTTTGAATAGTTTCGTTTACTTAGGATATGCCAAGTTTCTTCATGATATTCTTCCTGCGCCATATCACAGTGGCTAAGAACAGGTTCATTAGGGTGCCAATCCTCGTGCGATATTTGTAACCGTGAACCGGTAACTGTAAACCGTAAACGATTATGTTTTCGTAACTGCTACCCGCAAAAAACCCGCTTTTTTCATGGAAGAAAGCGGGCTTTTTTTTATTTCAGTGGCTTGCGGGGGACGATCACATGGCGCTTTTCCATCCTGCTGATGCCATCTTTTTCGCGCCCTTGTCTACAATGAGGCATTCTGTTCCGGGAAGGGAGTTGATAAATCGTATCCCTTTATCGGGGTCCATGACAAAGACAGTGGTGGAAAGGGCATCCGCATCCATGGCCGTATGGGCCAGAACCGATACACTGGAGCTTGTATCCGGCGAGAATCCGGTTGCGGGATTTACGATATGGTGGAACATCTTTTCCCTGTCAAAGTAGACTTCATAATTGCCGGAAGTAGCAATGGCGCCACTGGTCAAATGGATGATGTCGGGATAGGCCTTCTTTTTCTGGGGATCCTGGATGGCTACTGTCCACGGCTTTCCAAACCTCTTATGTCCCATGGCACGAATATCACCGCCGGCATTGATCAGGTGATTGCTGATCTTATGGGACGCAAGGATTTCGGATGCACGATCAACGATATAACCCTTGGCGATACCGTCCAGGGTGATACCCATTCCGTCTTTTCGGAATTGTATATCTCGTCCGCTCACCCGGATGTCCGCGGCATTGACAAGCCTCAGCGCGCTTTCCAGACGGGCTCTTGCGGGAGGTGCTCCTTTCCCGGTGGAAAAACTGTCTTTAAAGAGGTCTACAACCGGTTGTACGGAGATATCAAAGGCGCCGTTGCTGATTTGGTGGTATTCCAGCGCCCTGTTTATTACCGCTGCGACTTCCGGGGAGACATTCTTCACTNCCCCCTGCCTGTTGAGTTGCGCAATGGCAGTGGCGCTGTCAAAACGACTCATTTCACGGGTCAATCTGTCAATTTCTTCAAATGCTTCCCCCATGGCCTGCTGGGCCTGATCCTTGGAGCTATGAAGAAGGGTCATGGATACAAATGTCCCCATGGCGAGTCTGGTTTTGGTGACCTTGTGCAGTTCCTGGTTGAACTTTACCGCTTCGGCGCCTGAAGGCAACACGGCTGTCGCCCCCAGCCCCATGCCCAGGATTCCCGATATTTTCAAGAAGTTCCTTCGATTCATGGGGCCGGTTTCAAGGGATATGTAATTTGTTATACTCATTATTCTTCCTCCATCAGTATGGTTTGGCTGGCAATGTTTTTAAAATATCAGCGTTTTCCAGGTTCTCAGGCTGCTGCTCCGGTGTTTGTTTGCAGGACCTGTTGTTTTTCTGATTGAAAATTCCTGAATATATTTCGAGGGCATTTTTCGATGCATACTTCTCCACACTCGGCCCCGTATTCTACGCATTTATCATGATCAATCATGATAAGACCATCTTTCAGTTCTACGGCCTTTGCAGGGCAGGCTTTCACACACAATTTACAGGAGATGCATCCAACCCCGCAAACCTGCTTTACCTCTTTTACGCCATCTTTTGTACTGCAGGGAACCCAGACCCTGGCTTTTGACGGGACCAGTTCGATAATTTTTTTCGGGCAGGCGCGAACACAGGTTCCGCAACCCACACAGAGTTCCGCGTCCACCTGTGGAAAGGAATGAACCATGGCAATGGCATCGAACGGGCAGCTTACCGCACATTCTCCCATTCCCACGCAGGCATATCCACATGCGGAAGGCCCGCCAAAAGCCAGATTGGCGGCTGTACACGAGCCGTATCCAATATAACTGAGCTTTTCTTCCACTTTCCCTTCAATGCGCGAACAACGGATTGCGGCAATCATATTTTCTACGGAACCCATCTTCTTTCCGCTGATTTCCGCTACCATCTCTGCCACTTCAGCCTTTCCGGGAAAGCAGAGGTTTGGGGCCACATCCGGTTCATGGACAACTGCCTCAGCATATGCTTCGCACCCTGGGAAGCCGCAGCCGCCTCACTGTGCACCGGCCAGAACTTCCAGGACCTCTTCCACCTTTGGATTGACTTCAACCGCAAATTTGTGCGCTGCAAGGGCAAGACCGATTCCAAAGAAAAGGCCAATGCAGCCCAGAACAGCCATCCCGCCAAGTGCCAGTTTAAATAATATGGGATCCATGTATGCTCCTAAAAAATGGTCATTCCGGAAAAGCCCAGGAAAGAAAGGGCAAAGAGTCCGGCAACTACAAAGGCGATGGGAAGTCCACGATACGTAGGGGGAACAGTAGCTAATTCCAATCTTTCGCGCACAGAAGACATCAAGAAAAGTGCAATGAGAAACCCCAATCCCGCGCCGAGGGCCAGCATGAGACTTTCAAGGGCGTTATAATTGCTGTCTGCAAGGATCAACGGGACTGCGATAATAATACAGTTGGCAATCACAAGGACCAGGTAAACTCCGAATGCCTTGAAAAGGGCGGGGTTTACTTTTCTCAGTATGGTATCCACTGCCTGAACGGAAAGGGAAACGAGACCTATGAAGACCACGATCTGCAGGAAATCAAGCCGGAAGGGCACGAGTATGAACTGGTAAAGGAACCAGGACATCATGGCGCTGACCACCATGACAAGGGTAAATGTAATCCCCATTCCCACTGCAGTGGATTTTTTCTGAGAAGTCCCGAAGAACACGCACAGGCCCAGATACTTTGAAAAGACAAAGTTGTTGATGATCATTGCGCCTATGAGAATGGAAAAGAGATACCCTAAGTAGATCTTTTTTACACTCAGAATGGCGGTCCCCAGCGATTTTCCTTCTGAGGAGATATTGTTCAGGGTGAGCATGTGGGGCTCTTTACTATTAAGGTCGTCTTCGAAAACCAGCGTAACCTGCCTGTTGTCCGGACTCAGAACAATGTTTTTCACCTTGAGCTGAATATCGGGGTCCGGTTTTTCAAAGGCGGAATAATTCCCGGAGTTTTTTGCCCACTCTTCATCCACAGGCCCGGCGAATTCTATGACAATGCTGTTAGCGTCCTTGAAGGCTGTTTTTTTAACAAAACGGTGCTCCGATCCGCAACCGGCAAGAAAGAAGATGCCTATTATTGTGAAAACAACAGGGAACAAAACCCCTTTCTTTTTCATTTGCATGGCTTGTTAACCCCTTTTCTTCCTGTTGTAAACCAATTCCATGTAATTAAACATGGCCATCATGATGCCTACGCAGAAAAAACCTGCCGCGGGGAGTACGAAGAAAAGGAGGGGGCGGAAACCCAGCACATCGTACCCCAAAATGGTGCCCATACCCAGTAACTCCCTTACAAAACCAAGGGCCATCATTCCAAACATGAAACCCAGGCCCATTCCGATGCCGTCCCAGAAAGAAGAGGGAACGGAATTCTTGCAGGCAAACATCTCAAGCCTCATGGTAATAATAGCAAACGCAACGATCAATTTCACGAAAATCCCCATCTCTTTGTAGGCTGCAGGCATGTATGCAGCCAGTACAAGGTCGATTACGGTTACCCATGTGGCAATGGTCAACGTATAGGTGGGGATACGTATCCTCGGGTGAATATAGTCTTTGATGGCCGCGATGGTGCAACTGGAAAAAACCTGCACGAAAAGGACAGCTATCCCCAGCATGATTCCGTTCATGACGGTTGTGCTGATCCCTACAGCCGGACACATGGAAAGAGCCAGACGAAAAATAGGGTTTTCGTTCAGGATGCCGTTGGAGACCAACTGAAAACTGGTTTTTGTTGTTGCAGGCAATGCTTTCCTCCTGACCCGGTGAGCGAACGAGCCCTAAAAGGCGACCGGAATATGTTGGCTCGCGATAATATTGTCCAGTATAGTGATTCTGTAGGCAAACTTTCGGATAATGCCTTTGACGCCCTGGGTAACGGCGTTACTGGAGATGGTGGCCCCGGTGAGGGCATAGATATCCTGGTCCTGATACTTGCTGCGGATGGTGTCGATTACCCCCTTCGGGAGAGGTTCCGCGTTGCTTTCTTTGGTTTCCAGGTATTTCTTGTACTCCTCCGGAAGCGGTTCCTTGATCACTTTGATCTTTTTCACGTTTTCAAGGCTTTTTCCCTTGAACTGATTCTTGAAATAGTCCTGCTCTATTTCTCCCCCGAGGCCGGGATCTTCCTCGTGCTCCATGATCTCCAGGCCGACTATTTTGAAGGACTGGTCGAGGGCCAGCATCACATCGATAAACGTCTTAAACCCCTGGCATTTACCGGGGATCAGGTAGGCCAGACGTTCAGCCCCCAATCTGGCGATAATTGTTTCATCCGCAAAGCTGAATCCCCCAGGCGGCTTCAAAATGGTACGCAATGCCGTTGTACGCTCCTGGGCTTCTGCTGCTTCGTTTGGAGTGATGGGGAGAGTGAAACGATTTACAAACTGCCCATCCAGATCTACCACAATCAGATCATAGCCGACGCCGTCCCCTTTTTCCACGGGCACCATGTATCCAAGTGTCTTTGCGTCTCCGTTTTCCAGCAGATACCTGTATATGGTGTACAGCTTCAGATCAGAGGGGGCCGGACGGCTTTTTGTGTAGCCCAGCAGACCTAACACGGTTTGCTGTACATTGACATGCTCGTTGTGCTTTTTCGCCTTGTCCGTAATAATAAAAACGGACCCCATTACCAGTGCGGCAACAAGGCAAGAAACCGTTAGCCCTATGGTGATGCGAATAATTTCTTTCATTTCTGAGTACCTTTTAGGGGAGCGAACCGCTTGGGTCGGAACCATCCCTCCAATGCGGGAACAAGCGGGTTCATCAGAAGAATCGCATAGCATACCCCTTCCGGGTATCCTCCTTTGATGCGAATAAGAACCGTAAGTGCGCCCACGCCGACCCCGAAAACAATTTTGGCGGTCTCCTGGGACGGGGAGGTCACATAGTCCGTTGCCATGAAAAAGGCCCCCAGCATCACCCCGCCCGACAGGATTGCCAGCAACGGATTACCCGTAAACAGAGTGTCTCCCGCGAATGCCCAGGTAAAGAATCCTACGGAAACAATGACGGATGCCGGGATGTGCCAGGTGATATATCTCTTGTAGATCAGGAAAAGCCCCCCTAAAAGAAGCAGAAAAGAGGAAGTTTCTCCTATGCATCCCGGTCTCCAGCCCAGGAAAAAATCAATATACATGGTTCCAAAGGAACCGAATTTTTCCACGAGGGCTTCCGAGCCGTAGTGTTTCAGGACATAAAGAGGGGTGGCCATGGAAACCGCATCGACCCCGGACCCCATATATTTAAAAATGGACAGGTCTCTGATGGGAGGAAGCCATGCGGAAGTCATTGCTACGGGAAAGGTGGCCATCAGAAAGGCACGGCCGATCAGGGCAGGATTGAAGATGTTGAATCCGATGCCGCCGAGCAGATGTTTGGCAACGTAAACGGCCATGATCGCACCCAGTATGGGAATCCAGTACGGTACGCCGGGAGGGATGATATAGGCCATGAGGAGGCCCGTGATGACCGCACTGCCGTCTTTGATGGTGACTGGCCTGTGCAGAAGTTTCTGGGAAATGGCCTCTACCGCGACGCAGCTTGCTACGCTGACCGCGGTGATAATAAGTGTTTGCACACCAAAGATGAAGACAGACAGAATAAGCGGCGGCAGCAGGCAGGCTACGACTGTCCACATGATCTTTTCCACCGACTCGCCGCTCTTTATGTGCGGGGATAACGATACGGTCAACAGGGGATAATCAGCCATTTGCGATGGTTCCTTCTCTGGTTTTCTTCACTAAAGACTTGGGAAAAACGGACGTCACCTTTTTGATTTCATCTTGGCAAGCCGTATGAATTGCACCAGGGGGCGTTTCGCGGGGCATGTATATGCACAGCACCCACACTCGAAGCATTCGAATACGCCAAACCGTGATGTTT
This sequence comes from Deltaproteobacteria bacterium, assembly GCA_013349725.1. Next base: position 9,825 of record DUZB01000073.1, read on the forward strand.
CATCGGCTCTTCCCGCTTCCACATAGATCCCGATCTCATTGGGAGAAAGCCCCATGGGGCAGACATTCAGGCACCAGCCGCAACGGATACACTGGCCATGGGGCTTCGAATTTATCTCCGCATCCGTGAGAAAAAGAACTCCGGACGTGGTTTTGGTTACGGGGATATCCATTGTGGAAACAGCAAAACCCATCATGGGACCGCCCATGACAATTTTGGAGAGCCCTGGTCTGATTCCCCCAAGATAAGAGACGATGTCGCTCAGCCTGGTTCCAATTTTGACAAGGAGGTTCGCGGGCCTGTTAATCCCCCTGCCCGATATGGTCACAATTTTTTCGTACAAAGGCTTTTCATAGACCACCGCATCGTATACGGCTTTTGCAGTTCCCACATTCTGAACGATGACGCCCACATCAAAAGGCAGGCCGAATCCGGGTACGCGGCGCTTGGTGATGCTCTCTATGAGTTGTTTTTCAGACCCTTGGGGGTATTTCACCATGACCGGATCTATAAGGATGCGAGCGCCATTGTCAGGGTTTTCTGAAACGGCCTTTTTCATGGCTTCTATGGCATCAGGTTTGTTGGACTCGATTCCCACATGGCACTCTTTGATCCCCAGAATGCGCAGCATAATTCCGGCGCCTTCGATAACCTGCTCAGGATGCTCGACCATTAATCGCTGGTCGGTAGTGAGGTACGGTTCACATTCCGCGCCATTCAGTATAAGGGTGTCGACTTTGGCTTCAGGAGGGGGGGAGAGCTTTACATGGGTGGGAAATCCTGCCCCTCCAATGCCGACTATCCCTGCTGCCTTGATTTTTTCAAGCAATTGCTGTGAGGGAAGGTCTTCCCAGGGCAGGGCGGAGTAGCTTTTAGGCGCTGCGTCCGGGTCTGTTTCCAGCAGGATGGATGGCGCCTTTACGGATAAAGGGTGTGCTGAAAAACCGATCCCCTTCACTGTTCCCGAGACGCTGGCATGCAGATTTGCACCCAGTCCTTTTTCTACCTTGCCGATCAGGTCTCCCTCTTCGATCAGGTCTTTCTTTTTTACAAGGGGGTTACAGGGGGCGCCAAAATGCTGATGAAGGAGAATTTCAACCTCTTTGGGGGCAGGCATCACTTCTACAGCACAATTTTGACTCAACTCTTTTTCATCGGGCGGGTGTATCCCACCCTTTGGAAATGTCAGCAGTGATTCATTCATATGAGTCTCAGCCTGAGAGGAGGATGATTATAGAAGTCTCAATTCAAGTGCATAATAAAGAATCTTAAAATTTTGTCAACCAATTTCCGGAAGAAAATGTGATTTTAAAATAGGACGTTCAGCCCTGATGGCCGGAGAAGAGTTTTTTAGCCGTCAGGACATCTTTTCTGATCTGATCTGACAGTTCGTCGATGGACGCGAATTTTCTTTCATTTCTCAGGCGTTTTTTGAATCGGATGATAATGTTTTTCCCGACCAGGTCTCTCTCGAAATCGAGGATGTGGGTTTCAACGGAAAAAGGCCCTTTTCCAAAAGTCGGATTGTATCCGATGTTGGTTACCCCTTCAAAAACCGTGTCATCAATGACCACATGAACGGCATAGACCCCCACCCTGGGGACCAGTTCATCTATCGGGTCAAGATTTGCCGTGGGAAAGCCTAACAGTCTGCCTCCCCTGTTCATTCCTTTGATGACCTGCCCGGAAATCTGGTAATCCCTGCCCAACAAAAGTTTTGCGTCGGGGAGATTGCCCTCCTGAAGCAGTTCTCGAATAGCGGTGCTCGACACCAGTCTGCCTCCAATGTGTACCGGTTCCGCCACATGAACAAGGAATCCGCCGGTCTGTCCCATCTCCTTGAGAAGTTCGATATTGCCCTCACGTCCTCTCCCAAAGCTGTAGTCGTATCCCACCACGATTTCCCTTATCCCGATCCCGTCAAGCAGAATATTCTGTACGAATTCGCGGGCGGAAATGGATGCGAAATTTCTTGTGAAGGGAATGCAGAAGATGATTTCGATGCCTGCGGCCTTTATGAGACTCAGTTTCTGTTCAGTAGGGGTGATGAGGGGAGGGCCGTTGCCCGGTTTCATGACTTTCAGGGGATGAGGATCAAAGGTAATGACCACAGATTCGCCGTTGATCATTGCCGCCCGCTGCTTTACCATGTCAAACAGAGTCAGGTGTCCCCTGTGAACGCCGTCAAAATTTCCGATAGTGGCTACCGGGTTTCTTAAAGGGTTTACCGTTTGTGCGAAGTCGAAAAATACAGACATTGCCGATGTGGTGCTCCATGAAATTATTGGTAAAAACTGTTGACAAACAGAATCAAATATCTTAACATCGTCGTGTTAAAAGATCAACCCAATTTTTGCCGAAGTGGCGGAACTGGTAGACGCGCTAGGTTCAGGGTCTAGTGAGTGTATGCTTGTGCGAGTTCGAGTCTCGCCTTCGGCACCATGTATGGAAAAAGGCTGTAATCTTTACCGGTTACGGCCTTTCTTTTTTTTTGAGGATGCGGGGAGTATCCGTTTGAAGGGTGATTGATGCACTTGTGGTGGAGATTACTTCGTATTATTATTGTTCCTTGTTTGGTATTTCCGGCCGGTAATGAATACCGTGACGAGGCCAACTACAGTTGCACCAACAACAATCAAGTTGGTGCGCTACATCCACCTCAATCCCTTAAAAGCGG
>DUZB01000074.1 GCA_013349725.1 Deltaproteobacteria bacterium
ACAACGATTTAGCAGGCAGGTTCCCCTTTTGTTTCCGGATATTGTTCGGATGGATACTACTGAAAATGACGATTTGGAAGATTTGAAAGAGGTTTTATCATGGCAAAAAAAATAATTGGTTCTGTCAAGCTGCAGGTTAAGGGCGCACAGGCAAATCCTTCTCCGCCCATCGGGCCGGCCCTTGGACAGCACGGAGTCAATATCGCTGAGTTCTGTAAAGCTTTCAATGCCAGAACTCAAGATCAGGCTGGAACGGTTATTCCTGTTATTATAACCATATACGCAGACAGGTCGTTCTCATTTATAACGAAAACACCACCCGCCTCTGTGCTTTTGAAGCAGCATGCCAAGATCGCGAAGGGTTCTTCCGAGCCAAACAAGAAGAAGGTAGGGAGTGTGACCAGGAAGCAGGTGGAGGAAATTGCAAAGACCAAACTTGAGGATTTGAATGCAATCGACTTGACGGGGGCGAGCCGGATTATTGAAGGCACCGCAAGGAGTATGGGGATTACGATTACAGAATCTTAGTGTGAGAAGGGAAAGAAAGATGCCCAGGAAAGGTAAGAAATATATCCAGAGTGCTCAAAAGGTAGACAGGCTGAACAAATACAGTTTCGAGGACGCGGTTCAGCTGGCCATTGACAGTGCTTATGCCAAGTTTAACGAGAGTGTGGATCTGGCTGTAAGGCTGGGTGTGGATCCTCGACATGCCGATCAAATGGTCCGTGGAACGGTGGCGCTTCCGAATGGTTCAGGCAAGACCGTTCGTGTTGTCGTTTTTGCCAAAGGGGAAAAAGAAAAAGAAGCCCTTGAGGCCGGAGCTGATTATGCCGGTTCCGATGATCTTGCAGAGAAAATTCAGGGAGGCTGGCTGGAATTCGATAAAGCCGTTGCAACCCCGGACATGATGGGTACGGTTGGAAAGCTGGGAAGGATCCTTGGGCCAAGGGGAATGATGCCCAATGCAAAGCTGGGAACGGTCACTTTTGAAGTGGCTAAAGCCGTGAAGGATATTAAAGGTGGGAAGATTGATTTCAAGGTGGAGAAAACCGGGATTATCCATGCGTCCATGGGGAAAATTTCTTTCGGTGTTCCAATGCTCCTTGAAAATATGGCTGCATTCTTTGAGACGATTTTGAGGCTTAAACCCCCTTCGAGCAAGGGGACCTATCTCAAGGGCATTGCGGTTTCATCAACCATGGGTCCCGGAGTAAAGGTTGACGCGTCCTATGTAAAGGATCTTTTAAACAGATAACTTTTTGAGAAAATCCTGGGGACAGGAAGACTTTCAGCCTTTATCCCTTTGTCTTCGGCCTCGAGGTTTGGTGAAACACCCTGCAGTGACCCGTTAACCAGCCTTTATCGGCCGGTACGCTGTTCTGCGGGGTTTTGATGCTTGTAAAAGCGTAATTCTTTAAGCATTTGTCAAAGACAGTAGGCGCTCTTCGTAAGGGGCTTAATGGTATGCCTGCCGAGACTATGGAATTTTTAACTGTAGCGATTAGGCTTTCAGGCTACTCCTTTTGTCTGTGACGAGCAATTTGTCGGATAGAGAGGAGGTGAATATGGATAGAGAAAATAAAGAAAAATTTGTTGCCGATCTTCACGAACGGCTCAAAAAAGTACAGGGAACTTTACTGGTCGGATACCAGGGTCTCGATGTGGAAGCAACCAACAGGCTGCGGAGGGAGCTCGGTAAAGTTGAAGCAGAATTTCAGGTCGTAAAAAACAGGCTTCTTAAACTGGCCAGTGAAAACACGGACACGGCAGTTGTCAAAGACTATATGAGAGGTCCTTCTGCAATTGCGTTGATGTATGAAGACGTGGTGGGCCCTTCAAAAGTGTTAGTGGATTATGCCAAAGAGTTTAAACAGCTCGAGATAAGACGGGGACAGATTTCCGGTAGGGAAATCGATGTCGATGGCATTAGAAAGTTGGCTGTTTTGCCGCCAAGGGACGTTCTGCTTGCCCAGACACTGTCGGTTATGCAGGCTGTGCCAACCGCTTTCGTAAGGGTCTTGAACGCTGTAACAGTGAGCCTGCTTAATGTACTGAAAGCCATTGAAGAACAGAAAGCCAATTAGCTGCAAGCAAGAATTCGGAGGATGAAAAAGTAAAATGGGAGCAAACATAAGCAAAGAAGATGTAGTTGAATTCATATCCAATATGACCGTACTGGAACTGTCTGAGTTTGTGAAGGAGCTGGAAGAAAAATTTGGCGTCAGTGCTGCTGCGCCGGTTTCTGTCGCGGCGGTCGCGCCCGGCGCCCAGGGCCAGGAAGAAGCCGTTGAACAGACGGAATTTGATGTGATTCTGACGAGTGTCGGCGACAAGAAGATTCAGGTGATCAAGGTGGTTCGCGCTATCACGGGATTAGGATTGAAAGAGGCAAAAGCAGTGGTTGATGGTGTTCCGGGTCCTGTCAAAGAAGGTGTCCCCATGGATGAAGCTGAAAGCATCAAAACGCAGCTTGAAGAGGTGGGGGCTGGAGTTGAGATTAAATGAGTTTCTGAAGGGCGCCTTTAGTCTTTTATCGTAATGGCTTCTTCCAGGACAGGGGAGGGTTCATACCTTGGAATGGGGGAAGCTGTTTGCGTAGTGAAAGGGATAATATCACGTAGGTCGGTTTTTTTGAGTTCGTGCCCGTTGGCTGTTGTTTATACACAAATACAGGAGATACCATGTCAAGAACTGATGGTGTCAAAAGACGTATCAGAAAAAGTTTTGGGAAAATTGACAAGATTGTTGAGACTCCGAATCTTATCGATATTCAGAAAGTATCCTACGATCGGTTTCTACAGAAAGATGTTCCTCCCGATGAACGTAAGGATGAGGGTTTACAGGGGGCATTCAACAGCGTTTTCCCCATCCATGATTTTGCTCGGACGTCCTCTCTGGAGTTCGTGAAATACGCATTTCAGGACATCAAATACAGCGTGGAAGACTGCCTCAGTAAAGGTATGATATACGAGGCGTCCCTACGACTGACAGTGAGACTTGTTGTCTTTGATACCGATTCTGTGAATGACACCAAGAGCATCAGAGATATCAAAGAGCAGGAAATTTATTTCGGGACCCTGCCGATGATGACTGAAAGGGGCACGTTTATTGTTAACGGCACGGAACGCGCAGTTGTAAGCCAGCTGCATCGATCTCCCGGTGCTTTTTTCGATCATGATAAGGGAAAGACCCATTCCAGCGGGAAACTTTTATATTCCGCAAGGATCATTCCCCTGAGAGGGTCCTGGCTGGATTTTGAGTTTGATCCAAAAGATATCTTGTTTGTACGCATAGACAGACGACGAAAATTCCCCGTTACCATTCTTCTGAAGGCGTTAGGGTATTCTACCGGCGATACCCTGCAGCATTTTTATGGAACAGAAATGATCGGTCACGATAATCTTGGTTGGTGGCGTGAGCCCAAGATGGAAGATCTCAGACAGGAGAAGGTCTCGAAGGAAATCGTTGATCCGACAACCGGGGAAGTCCTTGCCAAAACGGGGTCGAAAATTTCCAAACGATTGTTGAAGACGTTGCAGACAATGGATGGCTTTCAAGCCACGATACCCCTGAAACGACGTCTGTCTCTGGATTTCCTGAAAGACGAAGAACTGCAGCTTGTGGGGGATATCCTGGACCCGGATACCGGGGATAGCCTTGCCGTGAAGGGGGAAACCCTCACAGGCGAACTTCTGGAGACCTTAAAGGAAAAAGGGTTTGAGGAAATTTCCTGTTTGGATCCCAAACGAATGCGCATTCCCATTGAACCTTTTGAGGTTGTGAACCGAGTGCTTGCGGACGATCTGGTGGATCCTGAAACGGGAGAAATACTCTGTGGGTCAAATCAGGCAATCACAGAAGGTCAACTGGAATCCGTGAAAGAAAAAGGCATTGATGCCCTGGAATGTCTTATCCTGAGCGGTCATGGGATCAGTTCCTCAATCAGGGATACGCTGCTTGTGGACAAAATTGAGAGCTGTGAAGATGCCGTTCTGGATATCTACAGGAAGATGCGCCCCAGCAGCCCTCCGACGCCCGAAGTAGCGGGGAAGTTTTTTGAAAACCTGTTTTTCAACATAGACACCTATGATCTGTCTATGGTTGGTCGTCTCAAATTGAATTATCGCTTGAATCTTGATGCCCCCCTGACCCTGCGCACTCTCAGGAAAGAGGATATTCTTGCCACCGTCAAGGAGCTCATTAAGTTGAAAAGTGTTGAGGCCGTCGTAGACGATATTGACAACCTCGGCAACAGAAGGGTCAGAGCGGTTGGAGAGTTGCTGGAAAACCAGTACCGGATAGGTCTTGTGAGAATGGAACGGGCCATCAAGGAAAGGATGAGCCTGCAAGAGGTGGAGACGCTGATGCCTCACGATCTGATCAATTCCAAACCTGTTTCTGCAGTGGTCAAGGAGTTTTTTGGTACCAGCCAGCTTTCTCAGTTTATGGACCAGACAAATCCTCTGTCGGAGGTTACACATAAAAGAAGGTTGAGCGCGCTGGGTCCCGGAGGTCTTACAAGAGAAAGGGCCGGATTCGAAGTTCGTGATGTTCATCCTACCCATTATGGGAGAATTTGTCCCATTGAAACGCCGGAAGGTCCGAACATCGGTTTGATCATGTCTCTGAGCACCTATGCAAGGGTTAATGAGTATGGGTTTATTGAGACTCCCTACCGGAAAGTGCAGGACAGCAGGGTAAGCACCGATATTGAATATTTATCAGCGCTGGAGGAAAAAGACTATCCTATCGCACAGGCAAATGCGCCTCTGGATGAAAACGGGAATTTTGTCCGGGAAGAGGCAGCAGTCCGTATTGGCGGCGATGCGATGAGGGTTCCGGTATCGGAGGTGAAATACATGGATGTTTCACCGGACCAGCTCGTGAGCATTTCGGCTTCTCTGATCCCCTTTCTGGAACATGATGATGCCAACAGGGCACTTATGGGTTCCAATATGCAGAGGCAGGCGGTCCCTCTGTTGAAGGCCAAGGCCCCGCTGGTCGGGACCGGAGTTGAGAGGATTGTCGCAAGGGATTCCGGCAACTCCGTTATTGCCAAAGGAGACGGGGTTGTCGAACATGTGGATGCTTCACGAATTGTTGTCCGGTCCGTTATCACTTCGGAAACGGACGAACCGGAAGTGGAGATCTACAAACTGATCAAGTTTATGCGATCCAACCAAAACAGCTGCTACAATCAGAAACCGATTGTGCGAAAAGGGGAGCATGTCAAGAAGGGGCAGGTGATAGCAGACGGGCCTTCTACGGAGCAGGGGGAATTGGCGCTGGGCCGTAATGTCATGGTCGCTTTCATGTCCTGGGGTGGATATAATTTTGAGGACTCCATTCTCATAAGCGAAAGGGTTGTAAAAGAAGATGTCTATACCTCGATTCATATCGAGGAATTTGACGTGGTATCAAGGGATACCAAGCTGGGCAAGGAAGAGATCACGAGAGATATCCCGAATGTGGGGGAGGAAGCGCTGAAAAGCCTGGATGAAAGCGGAATTATTAAAGTAGGCGCCGAAATAAAACCGGGTGAAATTCTTGTGGGCAAGATAACTCCCAAGGGAGAAACGCAGCTTTCTCCTGAAGAAAAGCTTCTAAGGGCCATATTCGGCGACAGGGCAGGGGATGTCAAGGATACATCCATGAGAGTCCCGCCGGGGGTGACCGGCATTGTGATTGATGCCAAAGTTTTTGCAAGGGCGGGTGTCGAAAAAGACGAGCGGACGCTCTCCATTGAAGCCGCTGAAATATCCAAACTCAAGAAAGACCTTAAAGATGAGACAGACGTTATTGTGGAAAGTGCCAAGGAAATGCTGGTTGTTCTCCTGGAAGGGCAAAAACTCAAATCTGATCTTTACAGCAAGGAAACCAACGAAGTCCTGCTGCGTGCAAACAAGGCAATCAAGAATGAACATATTGAGAAGTTCCCCTTTGACATCTGGGCGGGGGCTGATCTCAGGATATCCATGGATGTCATTGAGCGCGTGGAGTCCATTATCAAAAAATGCGCCACCAGGATAGCTCATATAACAAAGCAATATACAGAACGGGTGGCTAATTTTGACCTCGGGGACGACTTGGCCCCTGGTGTCATTAAAATGGTGAAAGTGTATGTGGCGGTAAAGCGCCGACTCTCTGTCGGCGACAAGATGGCTGGCCGCCATGGAAATAAAGGGGTGCTTTCCAGAATACTGCCTGTTGAAGATATGCCTTATTTTGCTGATGGGCGACCTGTAGATATTGTTTTGAACCCTCTGGGTGTGCCGTCGAGGATGAATGTGGGACAGGTCCTGGAGACCCATCTTGGATGGGCGTCCTATGAATTGGGCCGGCAGGTGGGCAAACTGGTCGATAGTGTTAATAACGTTGAAAAATTGCGAAACAGGTTTAAGACCCTCTTCAGCAAGAAGGAATATGAGGAGTTCTTTGCCGGAGCGACGGAGGAACAGGTTCTGAAAAGCGCCAGACAGATGGCAGAAGGACTTCCCGTAGCCACCCCTGTTTTCGATGGCGCTGATGAGGACGAACTCAAAGCGTGGTTTGAGGAAGCCGGATTGCCCGTAACCGGCCAGGCTACCCTGTATGATGGTCGAACCGGAGAGCAGTTTGATCAGGATGTTACCGTAGGTGTCATGTACGTTCTGAAGCTTCACCATCTGGTGGATGATAAGCTTCACGCCCGTTCCATAGGACCTTATTCTCTCGTCACCCAGCAACCCTTGGGCGGCAAAGCGCAGTTTGGCGGACAGAGACTTGGCGAAATGGAGGTGTGGGCCATGGAAGCTTACGGCGCCGCCCACACTCTGCAGGAATTCCTCACCGTCAAGTCTGATGATGTGGCAGGCAGGACGAGGATGTATGAGAGGATTGTAAAAGGGAACAACGCCCTTGAAGCCGGGATACCTGAGTCGTTCAAGGTGTTGATGAAAGAACTCCAGAGCCTTGGTCTGGAAATCGAACTCTTTGAGGACGGTCAGATATAGCCTTTCAGTCTGAAAAAGGAGAAGGCAATGGAAGAATTATACAGTTTTTTTGCAAAACCGAAAGATCCCTCCAGCTATAACGCTGTGAGAATTTCTCTTGCGTCACCGGAAAAGATACTTGAGTGGTCTTTCGGCGAAGTGAAAAAGCCGGAGACAATCAATTACAGGACTTTCAAGCCGGAGCGGGACGGACTTTTCTGCTCAAGAATTTTCGGGCCCATAAAGGATTATGAATGTAATTGCGGCAAATACAAACGGATGAAACATCGCGGCATTGTCTGTGAAAAATGCGGTGTGGAAGTGATTCAGAGCAAGGTCCGTCGCGAACGAATGGGGCACATCACACTGGCTGCACCCGTGGCCCACGTCTGGTTTTTGAAAGCGCTTCCCTCAAAAGTGGGGAATCTCCTTGACCTGACACTCAAGGACCTGGAAAGGGTCCTGTATTTTGAAGCGCATATCATTGTAGATCCAAAGGATACGCCTCTTCAGAAAGGCGCCGTCCTGACAGACGAACAACTTCTGCAGGCAAGGGAAGATTTCGGGCATCGATTTGATGCCGGCATCGGGGCCGAAGCGATTCAAAGGATGTTAGCCGATTTGAACCTGGACCAGCTGTCCGAAGACCTGAGAATTGAAATGAGCGGAAGCAAGTCGGAGGCGAAGCGGAAAAAGCTCACCAAACGTCTGAAAATCATAGATGCCTTCAAGGATTCAAAGAACAAGCCGGAATGGACGATTCTGAATGTGATTCCCGTATTGCCGCCTGACTTGAGACCACTTGTTCCCCTTGATGGAGGTCGTTTTGCCACTTCTGATTTGAATGATCTTTACCGCCGCGTCATTAATCGGAATAATCGGTTGAAAAGGCTCCTGGAACTGAACGCACCGGATATTATTGTTCGAAATGAAAAGAGAATGCTGCAGGAATCCGTGGACGTTCTTTTTGACAATGGGAGAAGGGGTAAAGTAGTTACCGGCGCCAACAAGAGACCTTTCAAGTCCCTCAGCGATATGCTCAAGGGAAAACAGGGACGGTTCCGGCAGAATCTCCTTGGAAAGCGTGTGGACTATTCGGGTCGTTCCGTTATCGTTGTCGGGCCGGATCTGCGCCTTCATCAGTGCGGATTGCCGAAGAAGATGGCTCTGGAGCTGTTTAAGCCTTTTATCTATAATAAACTGGATGAAAAAGGCTTTGTTACCACCATTAAGAGTGCGAAAAAAATGGTGGAAAGGGAGTCTCCAGAAGTCTGGGATGTCCTTGATGAGGTCGTTCGGGAGTGCTGCATTCTCCTCAACAGGGCGCCTACGCTCCACAGGCTTGGAATTCAGGCCTTTGAGCCGATCCTGATTGAGGGAAAAGCGATCCAGCTTCATCCCCTGGTCTGCACGGCGTTTAATGCGGATTTTGACGGCGACCAGATGGCGGTGCATATTCCCCTGTCCATCGAGGCACAAATTGAGGCCAGGGTCCTGATGATGTCTACAAATAACATCCTTTCGCCCGCAAACGGGGAGCCGATTATTGTTCCGAGTCAGGATATTGTTCTTGGCATCTATTATATGACACGGGAAAAACTTTTTTCAAAAGGCGCCGGAAAGAGATTCTCCAGCCCTCTTGAAGTGAGAATGGCCTATGATGCAGGCGAGGTGGACCTGCATGCCTGCATCAAAGTCAGGATGGATGGGATCCTTTATGACACGACACCGGGGAGAATTATTCTGTACGAAGTTATTCCGGATAAATCCCTGTCTTTTGAACTGATCAACAAGGTCATGAAAAAGAAGGAATTGCGGTTTCTCATCAATGAATCCCATCGAAAGATAGGAATCAAATCTACGGTGATTCTGGCCGACCGGTTAAAAGATCTGGGATACAAATATGCTACCATATCCGGGATATCGATTTCCATCAAAGATATGATTATTCCTTCCAAGAAGGAGTCTATCATTAAGGGGGCGGAAAACGAAGTCAAGAGGATTGAAGACCAGTACCAGAGCGGCGTGATTACCAGCGGTGAGAAATACAATAAGGTAGTGGATATCTGGACCAAATCAACCGATGATGTGGCCGGTGAAATGATGCGGGAAATGGGTCTGGGTGCGGTAACAGGACCCGGCAGGGAGACGGAGGAGACCATCAGCTTCAATTCCGTTTTCATGATGGCTGACTCCGGTGCAAGGGGAAGCAAAGACCAGATGAGGCAGTTAGCGGGAATGAGAGGTCTTATGGCCAAACCTTCCGGAGAGATTATTGAAACCCCTATTACCTCCAATTTCCGGGAAGGGCTGACCGTTCTCCAGTATTTTATTTCCACGCACGGCGCCAGAAAAGGGCTCGCGGATACCGCTCTTAAGACAGCCAACTCGGGATACCTGACAAGAAGGCTTGTGGATGTTTCGCAGGAAGCCATTATTACGCAAGAGGATTGCGGAGCCATCGACGGAATCTGGGCGGAAGCCCTGGTCGAGGGCGGTGAGATCCTTCAGCGTGTGGGAGAACGTGTTCTGGGCCGGGTTGCCTTGGAAGATATTCTCGATCCGGTTACAGGAGAGGTGCTTGTCGGGGCCAACAAAGGAATTGACGAAGAGCGCGTCACAAAGATTGAACAGGCCGGTGTTGAAAGGGTCAAAATACGATCGGTTCTCACATGTGAAACCAAAATGGGGGTCTGCCGGAAATGTTATGGCAGGGATCTCGCCCACGGACATGAGGTCAATCTTGGAGAGGCAGTGGGGGTTATTGCCGCCCAGTCCATCGGAGAACCCGGTACCCAGCTTACTATGAGGACCTTTCATATCGGCGGCGCCGTCGGTGGGCGGCGTGTGGAACAGTCAACGATCCAGCCGAGAAACCCGGGTGTTGTGAAATTCATGAATCTGAAGACGGTAGAAAACAACGAAGGGAATCTGGTCGCTACGAACAGGAATGGTGAAATTGCCATTATCGGCAAGGGCGGAAGAGAGATTGAGCGCTATCCGATTATTTACGGCGCTACCGTTATGGTCAGGGATGAGCAGCAATTAGAGGCGGGCCAGATTTTGGCGCAATGGGACCCATTTACGATTCCTATTATGACGGAAGCGCCGGGAACGGTCAAATTCGGCGATATTATAGAAGGTCGCACCATGGAGGAAAAGCGCGACAAGGTTACCGGAAGAATCAGTCGCGTAATTATTGAATCGAGCGATGTGGAAGTTCGACCTCGAATAACGATCGTGGACAGCAAAGGAAAAGCTGCCGGAAAGGGCGGCATTGGAAAGGTCCAGTATAATTTGCCGGTAGGTGCGATTCTTATGGTGAACGAAGGCGACGAATTGGGACCTGGCGCTTTCTTAGGAAAGATTCCGCGGGAGACAACCAAGACAAAGGATATCACGGGTGGTTTGCCGCGGGTAGCCGAGCTTTTTGAGGTGAGAAAGCCAAAAGATACTGCCATCATCAGCGAGATTGACGGAACCGTTTCTTTCGGTAAATACACCAAGGGAAAACGGAAAATGACCATAACGCCGGAAATTGGGGAACCCCAAAATTACTTTGTTCCGCGGGGGAAACATGTGAGCGTTCTGGAAGGGGATTACGTGAGGGCTGGAGAGGCCTTGATGGATGGGGCTGCTGATCCCAACGATATTCTGAAAATCAGAGGAATCAAAGAGCTCGCAAAATATCTGGTGAATGAGGTTCAGGAAGTCTATCGACTTCAGGGTGTGAAGATCAACGATAAACATATTGAAGTAATCGTCAGGCAGATGCTGAGGCAGGTAAGCATTACGGATTCAGGAGATTCAAGTCTTCTCATAGGGGAAAATGTAGAAAAGTGGAAATTTGAGAGAGAGAATCAGAGCCTTGTCGATAAGGGCGGAAAACCGGCCAGTGGCCAGCCCCTTCTGCTTGGTATTACGAAAGCATCGTTGAATACGGAAAGTTTTATTTCCGCGGCGTCTTTTCAGGAGACGACGAAAGTCCTCTCCGATGCAAGTATCGCGGGAAAGGTCGATTTTCTGAAGGGATTGAAGGAAAATGTGATTATGGGACGTCTCGTGCCGGCCGGAACCGGACTAAAAGAGTATCGGGATGTAGAAATTGCTGTGAGCAACTAACTTTTCTCTCACAATTTTTTAAAATTGCTTGACAAACCATGTGCAAGAGGATATAATTTTGGATTCTTAAGTTTAGTTTTCATGGCGAATGGATCTGCAAGAAGTCGTATGGGAATGAACATGGCCGAACGTCGAAAACGGCATCCTTCTCAGATTAAAAAAAAGCGCGAAACGAACGTTTATCATGTAGATGAAGTTTGACCTATTGAGGAGATTTTATGGCGACAATCAACCAGCTTGTAAGAAATGGACGTCGCAAGTCAAAGAAAAAAGTGACTACCCCGGCTCTCCAGGGCGCCCCGCAAAAAAGAGGCGTTTGTGTAAGAGTTTACACGTCCACGCCCAAGAAGCCTAACTCGGCGCTCAGAAAAGTGGCCAGAGTGAGACTGACGAATGGAATTGAGGTTACGTCTTATATTCCAGGAATGGGGCACAACCTTCAGGAGCATTCCGTTGTCCTGATAAGAGGGGGTCGTGTCAAGGACCTTCCGGGTGTTCGGTATCATATCATTCGGGGCACTATGGATACTACCGGAGTGGACGACCGACGTCAGGGCCGGTCAAAATATGGCGCCAAGAGACCGAAGGGACTTCGCGCCCGCGGATAAAACAGCTGAACCCCTGCATGAGAAAAAGTAAACGGTACATTCATCGTCGGCAGGGATTGAAATTATCTGGAGAGTTTATATGCCCAGAAAAAGAGTAGTGGCAAAAAGAAAGATCACGCCTGATGCAAAACAAAACAGCGTGCTGGTTGCTAAGTTTATCAACAATCTGATGAAACAGGGCAAAAAAAGTACGGCCCAGGCAATCCTGTACGGAGCTTTTGATATCATAGCGGAGAAGGGAAATGATGACCCCTTGGGGATATTTCAGTCCGCGTTGGAGAATGTGAGACCGGCTGTGGAGGTGAAATCAAGGCGGGTTGGCGGGTCCACCTACCAGGTTCCCACGGAAGTAAGGCCGGCCAGAAGGCAGGCGCTCAGCATGCGGTGGATCATCAGTTTTGCCAGAGCCCGGGGGGAAAAGACCATGTCCTCCAAGCTGGCGGCGGAATTGTTGGATGCTGCCAATAAACGAGGGGCGGCCGTCAAAAAGAAAGAAGACACTCACAGGATGGCTGAGGCCAACAAGGCATTCGCCCATTATAGATGGTAGGCGGGGGAAACTTCTAAAGCAGTTTGTATTTCTGCCAGGTACCATTTTTTTCGTTTAATAATATCAGGAGGGCTGAAAGATGGCTAAGAAGAAGTTTGAGAGGACCAAGCCGCATTTGAATGTGGGTACAATAGGGCATATAGATCACGGCAAGACCACGTTGACTGCTGCGATTACGAAGCACCTTCAG
>DUZB01000075.1 GCA_013349725.1 Deltaproteobacteria bacterium
AATGATACGCCACGATTCCCACAGTGGTGGAGAGGTTCAGACTGCGGACTTTTCCCCATATGGGGATGGCGTAACAGGGATATCTTTCACTTATGGTTGAAGGCAATCCCATGGTTTCCCTGCCGAAAAGGAGATAATCGCCATGCCTCACTTCGGCGCTTGTGTAGAGCGCTGTCGCATGTCTGCTGAAACAGAAGAGGCGATTGTTACAGACTGTATCTTTAAGGAATGTTTCAAAATTCACGTGGTGGCATATGTCCACCTCCTGCCAGTAATCCAGTCCCGCCCTCTTGAGGTGTTTGTCATCCACACTGAAGCCCAGCGGATGGATGAGGTGCAGTCTGATTTCCGCGGCGCCGCAGAGCCTGGCGATATTTCCCGTATTTGCGGGGATCTCAGGCTGAAAGAGGACCACGTTCAGGTCGGGATCTTTCAAGATGCGATGACTGTGTTTGGTCACGTCCCCTGTCATCGGAGAAACTGCATCCTGACTGCGCCTCCATCCGCGTAGTCGATCACCTTCAGATGGCGGGCGTAATCGGCAAGGACTTCGTGGGCGATATGCTTGGTTTTTTCCCAGGATACGGAACCAGGCGCCAAATGAAGATACCTTTCCATATTTTCCGGACGAGCGCAATAGGAATTATGGGCAAGGGTGTAGATCCGGCCTGGGGAAACCGCTTTTCCTCCCACTTCCGCTGCGATGATGCGGCTGCCTTTCGGTCGGTTCAGATCGGCTTTACAGGTTACTCCGGATGTCTGATTGACGAATTCCACCGCGTTAAATTCCAGGATTTGAAGCAACTGGGCGCCGGTGACCTTGCCGATAACCACATGGTCGCCGAACGGCATCAGATTTTTGAAATCTCCCTCGCGCAGTTCCATGGGTTCATTGTTGTACAAACGAAAATCTACCCTCAAAGAGCCCCCGTTGGTCATGGCTACGTCTGCCCCGGTCGCCCACCGGAAGGCATCTGTGGCAAAATCCCCCAGGTTGCTCTCCCGGTTTCTGAGACAAACCCCTGTCAGGGAGCGCTTCAATATGGCTACTTTGTCTTTCTTCCTTGCGTCTGTTGCCTCCTTCACCTTCATTGTCGCATGGTCCAGAGGTGAGGGATTGAGCTGTCCGATCCTGTTGTGGGACGATACGACGGCGCCTTTCTCGATGAGGAGATCCACTTTCCCGTAGTACTCATTCATGGCGCCGGCCTGAAAAACAGGCAATCCGTTTGCCTGAAGGGCTTTTTCGAGGATATAGTGATCATGACCGGAAAGGATGATGTCGATCCCCAGGTCTGAAGGGATCTGTTCTGTGAGCCTTTCTATGTTGCCTAAGTAATCGTGAATCATTAAAACCGTCAGGTCCAATGGGCCCATTTCGGGGACAAATCTCTTGATTGCAGCCGGCATGGGGATGATTTGGAGAGATTTTTTTTCAACCACGTCCTGGACATGCCGGTTCCCGGTCAGAAGGAGGCCTAAAAAGCCTATACGGAGCCCTCCAGAGGTTTTGATCACCCTGTAAGGGAGGTAATAAGGCTTGCCGTCTGCGGTCAGAACATTCGCGCACAGGAGACCCCCATGAAAGGCGTTTGGATCCGGGACGTCGTAATCAAATTCATGATTTCCTGCGGAAATGACTATCCTGTCTCCGTATCCCTGGATTTCAAGCTGTTCCCGGAAACGATTCCACATGGCCAGTTCACCGGATCCTTTCATGTACTCCGGCAGATCGGGCCCCTTGAAAAGGTCCCCGGATACGGCATAAAAGGAATTGGGCTCGTTCCTGAAAAGATTGGCAAGCATGTCTGCGGTATCGCTGATGCCCGCCCTGTTGGACGCCGGGAAAAGCCAACCGTGGAGGTCGTTCTGGTAGACGATGGACACCTTGTCGGCGGCCCAGGAGTCCGGGGAGAATAAAAGGAAAAGCAGGAGGAAAAAGCTCAGCGCCCTTTTCATAAAGTGTTCCTTTCCAGGTTTAGGGTGTCTTGTAATAAATTTGCGCTTCTAAATCCGCACCATCGGGCCCGGTCTGTCCTGCCTGCCGATAAGAATGCGGACGTTTCTAAGGCCGCAATTTTCAAGGGCATCGGAAGCGCTTTGGACGGCCTTATCGGGATGATTGTTGGTTTCGCTCAGATGGGCTAACACCACGACCTGCAGGTCTTCATGGGAAACGGCCTTCAGGAGATCGGCCGCCTGCTGGTTGGAGAGGTGGCCGTCGCGGCTTTTTATCCTTCGTTTCAGGTCGAGGGGATAGGGCCCATGGTCGAGCATGTGCGGGTCGTAATTAAATTCCACGATCAGCGCCTGGCATCGGCCTAACCTGTCTTCCGCCAGGCTGGTGCTTTTGCCCATATCCGTCACAATCCCTAATCTGGTCCCGTTTGTGGAAAGAATCGCCCCGATTGGATCGACGGCGTCGTGGCACTTGGTAAATGTTTCCAGCACAAGGTCATTGATTTCCAGCATGCCGCCGGTTTCGATGAAGACGGGCCTGGCAATATTTTTAAGGATCTTGCTCCCACGATTGAAAGTTGCGGGATTGATGTAAAGCGGAAGGTCATAGCGCCTGCACAACGGTCCGGCGCCTTTGATGTGATCCCCATGTTCATGGGTAATAATCAGGGCATCAAGCGTCTCGGCCTTTACACCGATCAGCCCTAATCTTCGCTCAATTTCGCGACAACTGAGCCCTGCATCTATCAGGATGTTCGCGTGGTCCGTTTCCACATAGCAGCAATTTCCGCTGCTTCCCGAAGCGAGCACGGAAAATCGTATGGTTCCGTTCTGATTGTTTATGGGACTGCCCCTTTTCTGAGTATGAACCTACCTGATTCCGCTATGCCCGAATCCTCCTTCGCCCCGCTCGGTTCCATCCAGTTCATCCACTTCACAGATCTCGGCATGGCATACCCTGGCAATCACCATCTGGGCGATTCTGTCTCCTCTTTGGATGACAAAAGGATTTTTTCCCCAGTTGATCAGGATGATGCCGATCTCTCCCCTGTAGTCCGCATCAATGGTGCCGGGAGAATTCACCATCCCCACGCCGTGTTTCAGCGCGATCCCGCTGCGCGGCCTGATCTGGGCTTCGTACCCGGGTGGAATGGATATGGCCAGACCGGTAGGAATCAGTTTTATCTCGCCTGGATTCAGGGTGACGGGCGTATCCACGGAGGCTCTCAGATCACATCCGGAGGAACCTTTGGAGGCATAGGAAGGCAGCGGAAAAACCTGGTGGGAATCCAGACGTTTTACCTTGATCTTGAGATTCTCCACCATCGGCTCCTTGGCTTTTCAACCCATGTTCAGACATTCCCGAACCAGGTTCTCATCTTCCAGCGGACCAAGAGAGGCAAAAGTCAGGTCCTGGTTCCGGAATACCCCGCCGGCAATTTCCACAACATCATCGAGAACAACTTTTTCCAGGCTGTCCACCAGTTCTTCATAACTGACTTCTCTGCCGAAAATCGATTCGTTTTTAGCGAGGCGCATCATTCGAGTATCGGCGCTTTCAGAGGACAGGTATATCCCTCCGATAAGATGTTCCCTGGCAGCTGCAAGGTCGTTCTGAGTGAAATCCCCGCCGCACATCTTCCTGATTTCCTGCTGAACCGTTTCAAGCAGGAGCTTAATGTTCTTCATTTCCGTCGCCGCATAAACCCCCAAAAGACCGGTATCCGCATAGGAGGAAAGAAAGGAATAGATGGAATAGGCCAACCCTCTGTTTTCCCTTACTTCCTGGAAAAGGCGGGAACTCATGTTCCCCCCCAGAATGGTATTGAAAATGGCGCAGGCAAACCTCCCGTGGTCTATCTGGGAAGGGGCTTCGCCTCCCAGGCAGATATGCACCTGCTCCAGTTCCTTGAAATGGAGAGAGACGCCCCCTTTGGGTGCAGGAACGGATCTTTCGGGATTCGGGCTGCCCCCTTTTAATGCAGAATCAAAAACGGGACCGAAGTGGGAGACCATGGTTTCGTGATCCACTTTCCCGGCTGCCACCACCATGATGCGCTCAGGAATGTAATAGTTCCGGATATAGTTTGAAATGGTTTTCTGGTTAATGGTCGATACCGTTTCCCCTGTCCCTAAGATCGATCGGCCCATGGGATGATCAAACCAGAAACGGCTGTTGAAAAGCTCGTTCAGATTATCGTCGGGCGAATCTTCCATCATATTGATCTCCTGAAAAATCACCTCCCTTTCTCGTTCCATGTTGATGGGATCAAAGAGGGGATTCAGGAAGATATCGGACAGGACTTCCGCCAGTATGGGAAAATGCTTTCCCAGAACTCTGCCGTAAAAACAGGTGTTTTCTTTTCCTGTGAAGGCGTTTGAAAGGCCTCCGATGGCATCAAGATCTCTGGCGATATCCAGAGAGGACCGCGTCGGCGTTCCCTTGAAGCTCATATGTTCTATGAAATGGGAAACCCCGTTTTCCTGGCCCGTTTCGTCTCTGGAACCGGTATTGACCCAGATTCCAAGGGAGACTGACTTCAGATGTTCAATCTCCTCGGTGATGATCCTGACGCCATTGTTTAAGATGGTTTTATTATAGGTCATTTACCCTCTGTGTCTCTGCGTCTTTGCGCGAAACCTTTTTGTTACAGGTCATCCGGATTTTCGTTTAGAGCGGCCTTGCGCGAGAGACGAATGCGGCCGTCTTTGCCCACTTCCAGCACCTTGACAAGGACTTCATCCCCTTCGTTCAAGACATCCGTGACCTTATTGACTCTCTCGTCCGCTAACTGCGAAATGTGGACCAGGCCGTCCGTCCCGGGATAGATTTCTACAAAAGCGCCGAAATCCATGATTTTGACGACTTTGCCTTTATAAAGTTTGCCGACTTCTGCTTCCTGAACAATCTCCCGAACCATCCGTTCGGCGGCATCGGCGCACTCTTTGTCCGGAGAAGAAATGGTCACGACCCCATCATCATCCACATCGATTCTTGCACCCGATGTGTTGCTGATCTCTCGAATGGTTTTTCCTCCGGGGCCGATGAGGACCCTGACCTTTTCCGTACTGATCTTGACGGACGTAATGATGGGTGCAAATTCGGAAACATTCTCTCTCGGTTGTATGATGGCCTTCTGCATCTGATCCAGAATATGAAGCCTGCCATTCCTGGCCTGGTCAAGGGCCTGCTGCATGATTTCCTTGGTGAGACGGTCAATTTTGATGTCCATCTGAAGGGCCGTAATCCCGTCGCGTGTTCCGGTAACCTTGAAATCCATATCGCCGAAATGGTCTTCGTCGCCGATAATATCGGTAAGGACAACGACCTTTTCTCCGTCCGAAACCAGTCCCATGGCCACTCCGGCTACGGCTTCCTTGAGGGGGACGCCGGCGTCCATGAGGGAGAGACAGCCTCCGCAAACGCTGGCCATGGAAGAGGAACCATTGGATTCAAGGATTTCCGATACCACACGGATAGAATACTTGAACGTGTCGCTGTCCGGCAACACCGGAATGAGCGCCCTTCTGGCTAATGCCCCGTGACCGATCTCCCTTCGCCCCGGGCCTCCCAGTCTTTTTGCTTCTCCGACACTGTAAGGGGGAAAATTATAGTGGAGCATAAAGGAACGGAAGCTGTCGCCGTAAATGGACTCGATTCGCTGTTCATCCCTTTCGGTTCCCAGGGTGGTCAGGACCATTGCCTGTGTTTCTCCCCTTGTGAAAAGGGCGGATCCGTGAATGCGGGGCAGCATCCCCACAACACACTCTATGGGGCGCACTTCGTCAAAGGCGCGGCCATCAATTCGCTTCCCTTCATCCAGGATCATCGTTCGAATAATGGTTTTCTCAATGCCGTGCAGAAATTCACTGATTTCCGATTTCCGTCCCTCATATTGCTCAGAAAGGGCGCTCTGGACCGAAATTTTGACGTCTTTGACCTTCTTCTGCCTTTCCAGTTTATCGGCGGTTGAAATCACCGCTTTCAGCATGGGGGTGGCTATTTCTTCCACCTTTGCCTTCAGGCTTTCATCTTCCGTATCGGGTTCCACGATTCTTTTGGGTTTGCCGGCCTGCGCCTTCAGTTCATCCTGCATGTCAAGAAGCGGTTGAATCGCTTCGTGTCCATAAAATATGGCCTCAATCATATCAGATTCTGAAACAAAGAGTGAACCTCCCTCCACCATCACCACCCCATCACGGTTGCTTGCAACAATGATGTTCATGTCGCTTTCCGCCTGCTCGCTGAGCGTGGGATTGGTAATGAACTTCCCGTCAATCCTTCCCACCCTGACTCCGGCGATGGGGCCTGAAAAGGGGATATCCGAGACTTCAAGGGCCGCGGAGGCGCCAAGGATGGCCAGCACGTCAGACTGATTTTCTTTGTCGCTTGAAAGCACGGTGGCGATTACCTGGGTCTCAAAATGATAGTTGTCGGGAAACAGGGGCCTTAAAGGCCTGTCTATTAAACGGGCCGTAAGGGTCTCTCTTTCACTGGGTCTACCCATGTCCCTTCGAAAAAAGTTTCCCGGTATTTTACCCCCTGCATAGGACATTTCCAGATATTCCACCGTCAACGGCAGAAAATCGATTCCGGTCCTGATTTCATCTGTGGACACGGCTGTCACCAGCACAACGGTCTGCCCGCAGGTCACGACTACGGATCCGCTTGCCTGCTTGGCAATTCTACCCGTTTCTATGTAAAGGGGCTTCCCATTTATTTCAGTAGATACATTTTTTACCATTGTTCTGTTCTCCCTTTTGCTGAAACTTCTTTAAAGCCAGTCGGAATTTTTTCTAAAATTCCTTTCGATTGAAACCCGTTCCAAAAGCAGACGGCATCACCTGTGGTTGAATCCCGCTGTTTTGTTTATGTTATTCCAGCTTTTTGAATTCCTTTCGGAAAAAGTTTTTCCCGCACGGATTTCCAGGCGGGAGGTTTATTTCGTGCCTGAATCACGCCAAGGCGTTATTCAGGCACGACTTTGGATCTTCGTCCCGCTCTGCAGGCTTGGATTTCGGATTAAACATGTCCAGGTAGAAAACTCGGTTTTCCAAATGGCGCCCAGTCCCGAAGAGCTGTCCTTCCTATTTTCGAATACCTAATTCTTTGATCAATACACGATATTTTTCCGCATCCTTCTTCTTCAGATAATTGAGGAGCCTTCTCCTCTGTCCGACGAGCTTCAGGAGGCCTCTTCGTGAATGATGATCTTTCTTATGGGTCTGGAAATGTTCCGTAAGATATTTGATACGCGTTGTGAGCAAGGCAATTTGCACTTCCGATGAACCGGTATCTTTTTCGTGTATTTTAAACTGATCGATGATTTCCTTTTTTGCTACCGCTGTCATAACCACTTTTCATTCCTCCTCAGTAGGTTTGAGTAATGGGATTACGCATATTTAAAAACCCGCCTGTTGATGAGAGATTCGAGATTCGCGGCGAGTACACATCCTCTTTTCCCGGGGGTTTTATGAAAAAACCCGTTCTATCCCTATGTCGCCATTCTTGTTTCCCCCTCTTTGATGTATTCTCAAAACAGCAACAAGGTTGCCATCACTCACGAGCTTCAATAACCCGTTATGGCAGTCCCCGTCTGTGGATGAAAGATCAAGTTCATCCCATTTCGGACAATAACCGTTTCTTACTTTCTCTTCTAAAAACCCGGGTATCTCTGTTTCCTGAATTTCAGGGATTGCCTCTCTCAAAGAGATCGTATGAGCCGTAAGGAGCGGTCTGATCTCCTTTCCTGTTATTTCGCAGGAAGGAAAGGCGTTCTGCACCAAGAAAGACCCGATGCCGATTCTCCTAAGAATTTTCAAGTGGGCGCCCGGTCCCAGCTCTCTTCCCAGATCCGCAGCAATACTCCTGATATAGGTCCCACTGGAACATTTTATCCGTAAAGTGATCAGGGGAAGGTCTACGGATACAATCTCCAGGGAATGCACCGTAACAGGCCTTTCTTTCAGCACTATATCCTGGCCTTTCCGTGCCAGCTTATAAGACCTTATTCCTTTGTGCTTTACAGCGGAAAAGGCAGGTGGCGTCTGCCGGATGTCTCCCTCGAAACGGCTTGCTTTTTCACGGATGGTCTGATCGCTCAGATGGGAAACGGTGCTCTTTCGAACAATGTTGCCCGTTGGATCAAGGGTGTCCGTTTCGATGCCCAATTCCAGGGTTGCAATATAGGATTTTTGTCCCGCCATCACATACCTGGATAATTTTGTTCCCTGCCCCAAAAGAATAATAAGCAACCCGGTGGCAAAAGGATCCAGTGTGCCGGCATGCCCTATCTTCAGGGATTTCCCCTCGCCGAAAGCATGTTTAATTTTCCTGATGACATCACTGGAACTCTCGTTTTCACACTTGTCTGTCAAAATGATGCCATCATGCAGTGTCTTCATGGGCGGCAATCTTCAAATACGGGCTTGGTTCTAACGTGGTCCATTAGATTTATTTTCTTACTCATAATCATAATCTTAATCATAATCGGGCAGCTCTAAAATAGGCTGTAAAAGAGTAAGATTATGATTACGATTAAGATTATGACCTTCCGAACGTCCTCTCGACTAATTGGATCAAGTGGGCGAAATTAGAACCAAGCCTTCAAATACCACAGATACACATGGCGACTTCGTCCAGAAAAGTTTTTTTCAATAGCTCAATGGGGCCGTTTCCATTAAATCCTGCGGCCCTGTTGTGTCCTCCCCCCCCGAATCGGGATGCAAGTTTGGCCACATCAACCCTGTCGTTCGACCGAAGACTGAACTTATAATGGTCTCCTTCTTGTTCACGAATCAATACGGAAAGTTCAATGCCGGAAGCAAATCTCGGGTAATCCACAAACCTTTCGCTGTCGGCTTCTTCAGCTCCTGATTTTTCAAGCATTTCCCGGGTAACCATCATGATGGCGACAGACCCGTCATGGAAAATTTCCAGTGTGGCAAGGACAAGTTGCAGAAGTCGCAATCGGTTCAATCCGTAGCCGTCCAGGACCTTTCGAGAAATTTCCCAGGGAATGGCGCCGTATTCCACCAGTTCTGCTGCTGCCCGAAAAGTCTCCGAATCTGTATTGCTGTATTTAAAGGATCCTGTATCCGTCAGGATAGCAGCAAAAAGATTCTCGGCAATATCTTCATCCATTGGCAGCCCTGCGGCTTTAATCAATTCAAAAACCATTACTCCTGTTGAAGATCTGTCGGGGGATACCAGATTCACATCTCCAAAGTAATCATTGGTTCCATGGTGGTCTATGTTTATAAGGAGACCACTGTTTTTGAAGTCTTCATAGAGATCGCCCAGACGCTTCCTTTCCGCACAATCAAGAGCTATGGCAGCATCGAACCGACCCTGAATGCGGGTCTTGTCCTGGATTACGCCCGATCCGCTGAGCATCCTCAGAGAGCCGGTGATCGGTTTCTGTGAAACGAGAGTGACATCTTTTCCCGCATGGGAAAGACTTCTGCCCAGCGCTAACATGGAACCGATGCCGTCTGCATCCGGGTCCTCATGGGTTGCAAGCAGGAATCGTTCGTTTTCAAGGAGCAAGGAAACAATTTGCGTGAAAGATTTCAGGTCTTTTGCGTCAGCGCTTGTCAAACTTTGTCAGTCTCCCTCAACCTTTCAAAGAGTTTTTCCATGTGGCTTCCATCTGCAAGGGAGGTGTCATGGGCAAATTCCAAGTGGGGAACATAGCGCAGTTGCATGCTCCTTCCGATTTCCCTTTTGATAAATTTGCCGGCGCTTTCAAGACCTGATCCGGCCCGTTTTATCTCATCCGGGCCTCCCATGGCGCTGAAATAGATTTTGGCGGACTTCAGGTCGTCCGTGAGATTGATCCCTGTCAGGGTAACCCCCTTGACTCTCGGGTCCTTTACTTTTTCCAGAAGAAGAAAAGCAATCTCCTTGAGAATCAGATCTCCTACCCGTACCGCCCTTTTCCCTGGCAACATATTAGATCTACCTGATAATTATAGGATTTACGTATGAAAAATATCTACCTTGACATCCACAACCTGTGCAAGCTGGATAAACTCAATAAAATCCATAATGTGATTCAGAGAGGAATCCACATGCCTCGTATCGTTTCCAACCGTGCAGATTCCCAGTTCAATTTTCTGCCACTTGTCGTTAGCGCCTGTTTCGGCAACGGAGACATTGAATTTTGCCCTCAGCCTGTCAACAATACTCCGGACAACTTTTCGTTTGCCTTTGAGAGAACGGTTGTCATGCAGCATAAAGACGATCTTTAACGTTCCTACCACCATATTCTTATAATTCGGCTGCTACTTCATCCACTTCATATACTTCGAAAATATCTCCGGGTTTCACGTCGTTAAAATTCTCCAGACCGATACCGCATTCATACCCGGACATGACCTCTTTCGCGTCCTCTTTAAAACGACGCAAAGAAGCTATTTTGCCGTCAAAAACGACCACATCGTCTCGAAGAAGCCTGATTTTGGCTTTTCTGTCAATCTTGCCATCCGTTACCTGGCACCCGGCAATGGCGCCCACCTTGGGGACCTTGAAGATCTCCTTGATATTTGCATGCCCGACTACTCTTTCCTGCAGAAGCGGTTCCAAAAGCCCTACCATGGCAAGCCTGATGTCATTGATGGCATTATAAATGACATCGTAATAGCGGATATCCACCTTTTCTTTTTCAGCCAATGCGGCAACTCTTGGATTTGCCCTGACGTTGAATCCTATAATAATAGCTCCTGAAGCCGCCGCTAACATGACATCCGATTCGGCAATAGCGCCTGTTGCAGAGTGGATGACATGGAGTTTGACGGCATCGGTACTTTGTTTGGTGAGCGATTCGGAGAGTGCTTCCGCGGAACCCTGCACGTCGGCTTTCAAAACAATGTTGAGTTCTTTCACTCCTCCTTCTCGTATCCTTTCAAAAAGATCATCCAGGCTCACGAGCCCTTTCTTTCCGGAATCCGGTGTCTTGCTTTTCTCCTTCCGGTGTTCCATGATCTGTTTGGCGGTTTTTTCATCTTTCACCACAATGAAATTATCTCCAGCCATAGGGACCCCTGATATTCCATAAAGAGCTACCGGGACAGATGGTGTGGCTTCCAGAACCCTTTTTCCCCGATGATCAAGCATGGCCCGCACTCTGCCGAAAAATTCTCCGCAGACAAAATGGTCTCCTTTGTGCAAGGTTCCTGCCTTGATAAGGACTGTGGCTACAGGGCCTTTGCTTTTGTCTAATTCCGCTTCAATGACGGTCCCGCTTGCCTCTTTATTCGGGTTGCCCCGCAATTCCAGCATTTCCGCCTGAAGGGATATCAACCCCAGGAGCCCCTCTACGCCTTCTCCTGTTTTGGCCGAGATATGTCCATAAAGCGTCTCTCCTCCCCACTCTTCAGGAGAAAGGTTCAGCTCTGCAAGTTCCCTCTTTACTTTCTCCGGATCGGCATCAGGCTTGTCCATTTTGTTTACCGCCACAACAATCGGTATTCCTGCAGCCTTTGCGTGGTTTATTGCTTCTTTGGTCTGGGGCATAACGCCATCATCCGCCGCAACGACCAGAACAATAAGGTCGGTGATTTTAGCCCCTCTTGCCCTCATGGCCGTGAAAGCCGCATGCCCCGGAGTATCCAGAAAAACAATATCTCCTCTGTCCATTGTGACGTAATAAGCTCCGATATGCTGCGTTATTCCGCCTGATTCCCCTCCTATGATATTGGAATTCCGAATGAAATCCAGGAGGGAAGTTTTTCCGTGATCGACGTGGCCCATAATGGTAACAACCGGGGGTCTGGGCAGCAGGTCCTCGGCGCGATCTTCCGTGCCGGTGAAGTAATCCCCCTCTTTAAAAGTATCCAGTTCCAGCTCAAACCCCAGCACATCGGCAACCACCGAAGCCGTGTCAAAGTCTATGGCCTGGGTAATATTCACCATGGTGCCAAGGGCTATCAGCCTTTTTATCAAGTCGGGCGCCTTTACGCCCATAGCCTTTGCCAGTTCCATGATTGTAACGAATTCCTGCACTCTTATTTTTCGCTTCAAGGCCTTGGGCGTTGTTATTTCAGTCTGTTTCAGTTTTCTTACGACCTCTCCGCCTTTTTTGCCTCCTTTGGCCTTTCCCTTGGTCTTTTTCGATCGTCCTCCATAAAGGTCCGATCGTTCATAGACTTCCTTTTTGCGACGTTTGAATCCATCGTCGGACGGGCTGTCATCGATTACCGTTTTCTTCTTTCCTTTTTTCTTGGCGGAAGGTTTTTCCTGTCTCGTCTTCGAGGTTTTTTCATCGTCCAAGGCCCCTGTAATCTTAGTGGATGG
>DUZB01000076.1 GCA_013349725.1 Deltaproteobacteria bacterium
CACTGGATAAAAGCGACGTTCTTGACCTCTTTGCCATCGGATGGACGGACTATTTTTCCTCCGGTGGGTCCGAGGGGAGAAGCAAGCCGCTCCATCATGACGTTCGTGATGACATTTTTATATTCGCCGAACCCATAGTAATCGATCTTGGCTGCATCATAGGGAGTCCAGCCGGCGGCCCATACAATGGCGCCCACTTTCAGATCAAAGGAAGATTCTTTCATTTCCAGATCGATGGCGCCATATTCACAGGCCTCCAGGCATTTTTTGCCTTCTTCGGTTCCCACAATGGCGGGATCCAGCACATATCTCATGGGAAACGCGAACTCGTGAGGGAGATAAGCCCCTTTAATCTTGTCCAGGCCGTAGTTAAACGGATTGTCCACTTCCGTCTCGCAGACCTCAGCGCATTTCCCGCAGCAGGTGCATTTTTCATTCACGTATCTTGGAGACAGTTTTATGGTTACATCATAGTCTCCTTCCTTTCCGGAGATACCCGCAACCTCTGCCATGGTGAAAAACCGGACTTTCGGGTTCTGTCTCATTCTCCTGAAATTAATTTCAAGACCGCAGTTTGGCGGACAAAGCTTCGGGAAATACTGATAAAGCTGCGTAACCCTTCCTCCCAAATAGGGGCTCTTTTCCACCAGCACCACTTCGTAACCGGCTTCAGCCGCTTCCAGGGCGGCAGTAATTCCGCTCATGCCTCCGCCAACCACTAATATACTCTGGTTTGTCGTTTGTACCTCTGCCATTGTATCCTCCAGGGTTGAAAGTTTTCTTGAATTCTATGGGAAACGTACCATGTATAACGGCAAATCCTCAAAAGGCCGGGGGTGAAGTGAGGTTACGGCAATTTCTCCCGGACTCTCCAAGAACCTCCCTTCATTAATATAAAAAGCGTATTTCTTCAATAACCATTTTTCCAAAAATCCCGTGGACCAAAAAAATGTTCATTGAGCAAATACGCTCTGAAAATGCAGAATGCCGGGTTGCCCGGACATCCCGCCAGATTAATAAAATGCTCCAGGAACCAAGAAAGGCGCCTGGAGCATATTCAGTTAACGTTGAAAATTATGCGCCGGGAAGGGTCCAGACATCTTTCTTGGACATTTCCCACTTGCCGGTTGCAGCATCACGCCTGCAGTTGGCGAAGCAGTGCCAGTTTTTATCGTCCATTTTGGGCGTATCAGACCTGAAGTAATATCCCGGCCACCTGGTCTCATCACGGAACAGCATGGTTCGTACATGGGCTTCAGCCTGCGCCATGCGGTGCATATTCTCCCAGCATCTTTCCAGGGAGTAGATATCCTCGGCAGCCAGTTTCTCGGCATCTTCCTGCAGATAGACGAACAGCTCCATGGCTCTCTCAAGATTCGGCTTGCTGGTCTTGAAGCCTGCGGTCACACCGCCTGCGTATTCATCCATGATCTTCTGCATACGATCCATGAAGGAGCGCCACAGGATGTAGTTGGGGTTTACGGAAGGTTCAGTGGTGAAATTGCAGAATTCCTGGTAGCGATCCAAAGGAGCCAGGATCTTTGCTTTCAGGTCCGCAACCACGGCCGCATCCACTTTGGGTGCAACACCCTTTTCCACGATGTACTTGATGGCGGCCTTACCGGTAAACCGGCCTTCCGCGTGGGAACCGGAGGAGAACTTATGGCTGGAGGCGCCGGAGGCGTCACCGGCCGCAAACAGACCGTCCACCGTCGTCATGTTGGCATAACCCCATTTGTAGGGGGTGTCCAGATCTTCGGGACCGCTCACCCATGCGCCGGAAGCACCGGAATGGGAACCGATGAAGTACGGCTCACATGCGGCGATTTCGGAATGCTTCTCTTCGGGTTTTACATTCAGAGCTGCCCACAGATGCGCCTGGGAAATGGTCATATCCAGGAAATCTTCCCATGCTTCGGACTCCAGTTCCTTCATTTTCTTTTTGTAGCCCTTTGGGTCTTCCTTGTAAGCGTCAGCGATCTTGTTGATGGCCTCAGCGGTCTCCATATATAGGGGACCTAAGCCCTGATCCACGTCCAGCATGCCGAGGTAGTTCCTGAGGTTGGCCGGAATCGGTTTGACAAGACCATAAGGCGCCCAGTTAT
Source organism: Deltaproteobacteria bacterium (assembly GCA_013349725.1). Next base: position 2,106 of record DUZB01000076.1, read on the forward strand.
TGAGCTCTTCTTTTCTTACCGACATGTACTCGCCGCCCACAGCGCTGATTGCCCTTGATTTAAACAGGAGGAACCATGCGCCGACCGGGCCGTACGCATCCTTAAACCGTACAGGAATAAAACGCACTTCCTGGCAGGTCATCTCTGCGCCGGCCTTGATGGTAAAGTATGCACTGGAACCGGTGTTAAACGGCGGATACCAGGAACGCCCAAAGCCCTCACCAACGGATCGGGGACGGAACACGTGCACGGCGCCGCCCATGGTGGCCACGGTCGCTTTTGCCTTGAATACGTAGAATTTTTCTTCCCGGGTGCTGAAACCCACTGCGCCTACGCATTTGTTTCCATCCAGAAGAGGTTCAACGATGAAAATCCTCTCAAAAATTTCGCCGCCTGCTTCAGCAATGGCATTCTTTGCTGCTTCAGCAACGATGATCTTGTAGGATTCACCATTGATCATGAGCTGCCAACGACCTTCGTGCACATACTTGCCGTTTTCATCGAGCCAGATCTTGAGGCCCCATTTTTCAAAGAGATGCACGGAAGAATCCACGTGACGAGCGATGTTATAGACCAGGTCTTCCCTGGAAATACCCATCAAATCATTACGCACGTAACGAACGTAGTCTTCGAGGGTGTTGTCGCCGTCTTTCACGCCCACATACTGGTTGATGGCTGAAAGGCCCATGGCTACGGCGCCGCTTCTATCAAGAGCCGCCTTGTCCACCACAGTAACCTTCAATCCATTCTTTTTGGCCCAATAAGCTGCCTCAACGGCAACTCCACACGCTGAAAATCCCCCGCCAAGAATAAGGAGGTCAGTGCTGACTTCTACTGTTTCAAAATTTGCCATATCTTAATTCCTCCTTTCTTATAATGTGGGAACTGCATCAAGACCGAGGGATGCAGGTTCGGTTGCAAGGGCCTGGCTGTTCAGATCATCGTGCGTGGCAAACCCACCCAACGGATCCGCCGTACCCTCTTCGATTGTCCTGATGGGGAACTTGAATCGCTTAAGACTTCCATCACGGAATTTGACGGTCCACATAATATCCTGGGAACCGCGGAGCGGAGTACAGCTTGCACCCAGGGGAATAAAATCCGCATAACCACGGACGTCCATGGCCTGCTGCGGACAGATCTTCACACAGCACTGGCATTCCCAGCACATGGAAGGATCACGGTTAAAGGCTTTCATTTTTTCTTTATCAAGCACCATCAGGTCATTCGGGCAAATATACATACAAGCGGTCTTGTCCTGCCCTTTGCAACCATCGCATTTTTCTGCAATTACAAAACTTGGCATTATTATACCTCCTACGAGATTAACGATTTATCAAACGCGTACAATTCCAGTAAACACATGAAAATTGTTCCCGACACACCTCCTTTCTCTGTGATAAAACTCAGGGTTACAATCAAAAGCAAAAAAAAAGCCAACTGCTCCATGGAAGGAAAAGTGGCTCTTTTTTATGCCTGTTCATTCGGCAGACAACGCTGCTTACAAATAAAAAATGCAGCCTTGTCATCGGGCGCCGGGTAATCATCACAAAGAATTTCAGCGGCCTTAAACACAACCCTTGCGGATCCGCCGGTCAACGAAAATCCATTCTTTTCTTTACCATGAAGCGCCATCATATTTGACATTTATCTTCCCAGTTCTTCAACAGAATTCTTGAAAAGCTGAACCTTATGTTCACTCTCGCTGCAGCGAGAAAGTGGAACAAGTTATTTTGTGCATTTTGTAACAAGCACATTTATATCTAAATTATTGGCGGTGTCAAGAAAAAATGAACAATTAATTTCCTGGACCTTTCAAAAAAAAATTCAGGGATGCCGACCTGAAGATTCACCCTTCAAATCATCGACTTTGGCTGGCCCGTGGATTCAAGGACACTGTTCCACAGTCTTCCATTGGGATCAATATGCTTCCTTTCTGAAACGGACAGGGGGATGGGAACATGGGTATATTGGCCATTCCAGTACCCCACCACCATATTCGTGCGACCCGAGATCCCCGCGTGCACGGCATTGTGCCCTAAAAGGAGACAAAACACGGAATCATGGGAACTTGCTGGCCTGCTTCTGATGATGTAGCTGGGATTAATATATTTGAGGCTGATTTTCAGATCACTGTTCTTGAAATATTCCGGTATTCGCTCCCTCAGGAACACTCCGATATCGCTGAAACGCACATTGCCGGATTCGTCCCGCTCGTTGGTCTCTTCAAGAAGATCCTGACCCGCCCCCTCGGCGACAACGATCACAGCGTGGCTTCTTTGAACCAGCCTTTCTTTGAGGGCCGTGAGAAAGGCCTCCATGGTGAATTTCACTTCCGGGACAAGACAGAAATTGACTTCACTGTTTGCAAGGGTTGCATTGGCGGCTATGAAACCGGAATGTCTTCCCATCAATTTGACCAGACCAATTCCATTTCTCGCCCCTTCCGCCTCCACATGGGCTGAATAGAGGGCGCTTCTTGTCTCGGCAACCGCCGTCTCAAAACCAAAGGATCTCTCCACATAAGAAATATCATTGTCAATGGTTTTGGGAATCCCCACCACGCTGATTTTGAGATTCCGTTTTCCTATCTCCTCGCAAATGGCCTGCGCCCCCCGTAGCGTACCGTCGCCGCCGATAGTAAAAAGGATACCCACATTCATCCTCTCCAGGGTGTCCACCATTTCCGGCACATCCTGCGGCCCGCGGGAAGCACCTAAAATCGTACCCCCTTTCTGGTGGATATCATTGACGATGGTTGGCGTCAATTCCAGAGGGGCATGCCTGTGTCTTGGAGAAAGACCTTCAAATCCGTACCTGAAACCAAACACCATTTCAACGTCGTAATGATAAAAAAGGCTCAACACGATGGCGCGGATCACATCGTTGAGCCCCGGACAGATTCCCCCGCATGTGACGATTCCGCACTTGAGTTTTGAGGGGTCGAAATAGATATTCCTGCGGGGGCCGGCCATCTCAAAACTCGGGAGAGTCTTTTTCTGACTATAATAGGCGCTTGCCTCCCGCACGGTGGAATGAAAAAGAACCCGTTCCTGATCATCCACAAACTCGGTCAATCCCATGGGCGAAGATATTTTGCATGTCCCCAGCCTGCTTATCTCAAGGTCTAAATTCTCTTCTTTCATGATAGTGATCTCACTGAATGGTTGCGGGTTACAAGTCAATGTCATTAATTTAACAGCAATACGCGAATAACGAACATTCGATTGACGAACATTCGAACAAAACAGCAAAAAAAACAGGCTAGCATTTCCTTGCCTTCAGAGAACCTTTGGTTCGATTGTTCAATTGTTCGATTGTTCGTCACTCGATTGTTATCTTTTAAGATGTTTTTAAGTTAATGACATTAGGTTACGGGTTACAGGTTGGAAAGTCTACCACCTTATAAGCGCACTGCCCCAGGTTAAGCCCCCTCCGAAAACCGGAAGGCAGACAAGATGCCCCTCCCGGACGGCCCCGGTTCTGATGGCTTCATCAAGGGCAATGGCACAGGACGCTGATGAGATGTTGCCATATTTATTCAGGGTTACATAGAATCTTTCCATGGGGACTCCCATGATTTTAGCCATGGCCTGAAACATGCGGAGGTTCGCCTGGTGAGGGATAAACCAGTCGATCTCCTCTATGGCCACACCATTGCTTTGAGCCGCTTCCTCAATAGAGTCCACAAAATGTCTTACGGCCACCCTGAAACTGGCGTTGGCGCCAATCAACTGCAGGGAATGAAGCCCTTTGTCTACGCTCTCATGGGAGATGGGAGTTGTCTTGGAACCGCCCCCGGGCATGAGAAGGTCCTGGCCGTTTGATCCGTCCGTGTGGATATGGGTGGATAGAATTTCATGGCCCCCTTTCCCCAGGGACAACACTGCGGCGCCGGCGCCATCACCCCACAGGATACAGGAACTTCGATCTTTCCAATTCAGCGTTCGCGTCATGATTTCCGATGCCACAACAAGAACGCATTTTGCGGCGCCCGTTTTCAAATACTGCTCCGCAACGTTGAGCGCAAAGATATACCCTGAACAGGCCGCGGTCACATCGAACGTTACAGCCTGGGGCGCATTCAACTTCGCTTGAAGCCAGTTGGCGGCTGACGGGCAGCATGTGTCGGGCGTTATGGTCCCGAACAGGATGAGATCCACATCTTTGGCCGTGATGCCGGCCGCCTCAAAGGCAGACAGAGAGGCTTCATAAGCGAGATCTGAACTGGTTACGTCCGGTTCTGCAATCCTCCGCTCACTGACACCCGTTCTCTGTACGATCCATTCGTCCGTGGTTTCAAGCCCCATGGCCTGCAGGTCCGCATTGGACAACACCCTGGGCGGGACATAGGAACCTGTCCCCAATATCTCGATTCCTGCCATGGCGTTATGTCTTCTCCACCTTGATACCCAGCTCCTTTTCCTTTTTTGCCACGGCCAGGCGCGTTTTGATTACCGTATCGGGAATCAGGCTCATGGAATCGATACCACACTCCACAAGGAATTCCGCAAAATCAGGAAAATCGCTGGGGGCCTGCCCGCAGATCCCTATCTTTTTTCCTTTTGCTTTCGCCACATCGATAACCTGTTTGATCAGGCGTTTTACCGCATCGTTTCTCTCATCGTAGAGATGTGCCACCAGGGAGGAATCCCTGTCCAGGCCAAGAGTAAGCTGGGTCAGGTCATTGGATCCGATAGAAAAACCGTCAAAAATATCGGCAAATTGATCGGCACAGATCACGTTGCTGGGAATTTCACACATGACATAGACCTCAAGGCCGTCTTCTCCCTGCACCAGGCCAAGTTTTTTCATCAATTCGATCACCCGTTTTCCTTCCGCGGGCGTCCTGCAGAAAGGCACCATCACCTTGATGTTTGTCAGTCCCACTTCACTGCGGGCCTTGCGAAGGGCTAAGCACTCCAGTTCAAAAGCCGGCATGAATTTCTCGTCGTAGTATCGGGAAGCCCCTCTCCATCCAATCATCGGGTTGCTCTCCACCGGTTCGTACAGATATCCTCCAAGGAGGTTTTCATATTCATTGGTCTTGAAATCCGACAGTCTGACAATCACATCATTAGGATAGAAACCGGCAGCGATACGGCTGACTCCTTCGGAAAGTTTGTCAATGAAAAATTTTCTTTTATCCTCATACACAGAGGTGATCTGATCTATCTTATAAACAACCCCTGCAATCCTCTGATCGTTGAGCGCCTTTTTCTTGAGTTCTTCATAATTGAGCAGGGCCAGGGGGTGTATGCCTATATGCGCGTTAATAATAAACTCCTGCCTCGCCAGACCGACCCCGTCATTGGGAATCCTGCCCTCAGCAAAGGCTTTTTCAGGCATGCCCACATTCATCATGATCTTGGTGCGTGTTTGAGGGATATCCTCCAGGTTGACCGTCTCCACGCTGTATTTCACCAGCCCGTCGTAGACATACCCGGTTTCGCCCTGGCAGCATGAAATAGTGATGTTCTGTCCCGTTTTGATCAGTTCGTCGCCGTTCCCCGTCCCGATCACACAGGGGATCCCCAGTTCCCTTGAGATGATCGCCGCATGACACGTCCGGCCTCCTTTGTTGGTAACGATGGCGGACGCGATTTTCATGACAGGTTCCCAATCCGGATCAGTCATGCTCGTTACAAGAACGTCCCCTTTCTTGAATTTCTCCATTTCCGTGGTGGACTGGATAATATTGGCCACACCCTGGCCCACCTTGGTTCCCACGGCCGTGCCGCTGACCAGGACATTTCCCTTCCCGAGGAGATGGTAATTCTCGTAGGTGGTGGCACTTTTCTGACCGTGAATCGTCTCGGGTCGCGCCTGAACAATGAACAGTTTCCCCGTACCCGCATTTACGCCATCGCCGTCCTTGGCCCATTCGATATCCATCGGCTTGAAATGACCGGCTTCTTGACTGTAATGGTCTTCAATAATGCATGCCCACTCCGCCAGTTTCAGGATTTCATCTTCTTCCAGCACATAACGGTGCCTTTCCGCCAAGGTGGTGGAAACATTTCGGACCGTGGCATCATCCTCCATGGAATAGACCATCTTGATATCCCGATCGCCCACCTTGCGGCTGATGATGGCCCGTTTCCCCATCTTGAGCGTCGGTTTAAACACATAAAATTCGTCGGGATTGACGGCGCCCTGCACGACGTTTTCCCCAAGCCCGTAAGCCCCGGAAATGAAAACCACATCCTTATACCCGGTCTCCGTATCGATGGAAAACATTACGCCTGAATAGGCGGAATCGCTCCGGACCATTTTTTGAACGGCAATGGAAAGGGAAACCTCAAACTGACTGAAACCCTTATCGTGCCGGTAGGAAATCGCACGGTTCGTAAAGAGGCTCGCAAAACATTTTCTGCAGGAATCCAGTACGCTTCTTCTCCCCCGGATATTCAGGTAGGTATCCTGCTGTCCTGCAAAAGAGGCATCCGGCAGGTCTTCCGCCGTGGCGGAAGACCGGATGGCTACATCCAGATTATCAAACCCGGCCTGATCAAATTCCTCGGCAAGCTTGTCATAAGCGCCAAAAACAGCCTGCATCAGGTCTGGAGGAATTTCCGCATGCAGAATAATATCCCGGGCCTGTCGCCCTTTTCTCATGAGGTTATCCAGCTTGCTTGTATCCAGGTCCTTGAGAACTTTCTTGATTTCATCTTCTATCCCGGCATATTTCAGAAAATAACGGTACGCATAGGCAGTGATGGCAAAGCCGTTGGGAACCCTTATTCCTTTTCCGTGGAGTTTCTGGTACATTTCTCCAAGAGAAGCGTTTTTACCCCCCACCAGAGGAACATCTCCTATGCCGATCTCATTGAACCAGAGGATGAATTTTTTATGATTGTTCGCGGCCATTTAACGCCTCCTTACTTACTGAACGGTTTGCATTTGTTCAAGGGATGCGGCAACCTGGTCAAAAAACCCGGGCCAGATGAAGAAAAACGGCTTTTCATGGCTGATTTTAAGAGAAATTCTGCCTTTTGTGACTATTATCACTTATTTTATTTGATTGTCAATTCACAAAATTTATTCTAAAAATGGACAGGATTTCAACAGGAAAAATAGGAACCATTTCATGACCGGAAAAACTTACCAAAAAGCCATTTACCTGGACCACAATGCAACCACACCGATCCATCCGGGTGCACTCAACGAAATGCTGCCCTATCTTGAAAACCATTTCGGCAATCCATCCTCCAACTATCCCCTCGGTGAAAGGGCAAAGCGTGGGGTTGAAAAAGCCCGGAAGGAAGTTGCGAACCTTCTGGGATGTAAAGAGGAAAACATCCTCTTCACATCCGGAGGAACAGATAGAAGAGGCCTCGGAACAAATCATCAACCAGGTTGAGAGGATGCGAAATGGAAAAAGGCATTGAGACAGATTTGCTCAAGAACCTTCGCGTCTTTGCGCCTTTGCGTGAGACCTTTTTTGCTCCGGAATATCCGGGTCAGGTTTTTCTTTGATATCCATGGAAACTTCGGACTCGCCCTGCGTAAGGGTAGCCATACATGTCCCGGTAAAAGGAACGTTCACCTACGGGGTTCCTCCGGAACTCGCATCCCTCGCCCTGATAGGCAGCAGGGTGTTGGCGCCTTTTCACCATCGCATGGTCATCGGCTACATCCTGGAACAAGTCCCCAGGCCCGCGGACAGGGATTTGAAAGAGATTTCGGACGTTCTGGATATCACGCCGGTTTTCACCGCAGGGATGGTTCCACTTTTTGAATGGATGGCCGATTATTACCTGAATCCGATCGGGCTGATCATAAAATCAGCCATCCCGGGCGATCATTTCAAAACAGCGCGTCTCCTGAAAAAGGGCGAAGCGGTTCTGAAAGGATCCCTTTTTCAGACCAGGGAGACGGAAATCCTTGAGTGGATCAACAAGAATCCCGGTCGGAAAATCCCGTGGCCTCTCAAGACGATCTACCCGCTTAAAGAAAAAGGGTTGTTCATCATAGAAGACCGAATCATCCCGACCGGTGTCGCCAATCCCTACCTGCTAAAGTTTGTAATGCCGGAAAAAGATCCGGATCTGGAAACAGCCCTTGCCTCCACCGAATCTGATGGTGCTCCAAAAAATGAAATAGAATTTCTGGAGATGATTTACCATGACGGGGCGGTCCTTTTGAAGGATCTACGGAAGACGTTTTCCAATGGGTCCTATCTTGTTGATAAATGGGTAAAAAAAGGAGTTCTCAAAACCCTTGTGCTGCCCATATCGAGGAATCCCGCCGGAATCAACATCCATCCCCCTTCCCATCCCCATCAACTCAACGAGCAGCAGCAACGTACGTTTCGAAGCATCATAAATCACCTCGATAAAAATACCTTTTCTTCCTTTCTCCTCTACGGCGTCACCGGCAGTGGGAAAACCGAAGTCTATTTTCGCGCCGTCGAACATGCCGTCAATTCCGGGAGGCAGGCTATCATCATGGCGCCTGAGATATCCCTTGCCGTATATCTTGAGGGGTTTTTCCGGGCAAACCTTGGAGACAGGGTTGCCGTGTACCACAGCAGTTTGAGTAAAAAAGAAAGGGTCTATCTATGGCAGCAGATGGCGAAAGGAAGGTTTGACGTGGTTATTGGCGCGCGTTCAGCTCTTTTTGTCCCTTTCTCCAGACTGGGTCTGATCATCGTGGATGAGGAGCACGATCCCGCCTATGTTCAGGATGGAGGCCAGGGCGCCACCCATTACCAGGCCAGGGACACGGCTGTCATGAGGGCCAGAATGGAGGGCGCGGTGGTTGTCTTAGGATCGGGGACTCCTTCCGTCCAGTCCTTTCATAACACGACCACAGGAAGATATCGCCTCCTTTCCATGCCGGAGAGGGTTGAAAAGCGTTCCCTTCCAGACATGGAACTGGTTGACATGAAAAAGCTGAAAGAAGAATCCGGCAGGGAGGAGATTATCAGTTCCAGACTCAGGGCTGCCCTTCAGGAAAACCTTTCGGCAGGAAATCAGGCCATCCTGTTTCTCAATCGCAGAGGCTTTAACAGGATACATATATGCCGCGGCTGTGGGAAATCGATCACTTGCCCAAACTGCGATGTGACCCTCACATATCATCTCAAAGAGGACAGACTGGCCTGTCATTATTGCGGATTTCACTGTAAACCAACCTCCAGATGTCCTTCCTGTGGCGGAACCTCCCTGAGGGCTTACGGGTTCGGGACTGAAAAACTGGAAAACGAAATTAAAACCCTCTTCCCCAAGGCTAAAACAGCAAGGATCGACGGGGATATCGCCCGAAAAAAGGGGGAAGTCAGTAAAGTCCTGAGGGCCTTTGGCAGGCAGGAAACCGACATTCTTGTGGGGACCCAGATGATCACAAAAGGATTCGATTTTCCCCATGTTACCCTGGTCGGCATTATTTCCGCTGATCTCTCGCTGGGGTTTCCCGATTTCAGGGCCGGAGAGAGGACGTTTCACCTTATATCACAGGTCGCCGGTCGCGCCGGCAGGGGAAAGCTGAAAGGAAAAGTCATCATTCAGACACACAACCCGGACCACTACGTCATTCAAGCAGCTCTCGAACACAATTTCCACGCATTTTATGAAAGCGAAAAGGCATTACGAAAACAGTTGCGGTATCCACCATTTTCTCACCTTGCCTGCCTGAGGCTGAAAGGAAACAACAGAGAAAAAACGGAAGAAGCGGTGCACAGGCTGCGACTGAACACGGACGCCGTTCTGAAAAAGTGGTCTCAAAGGGGAAAAGAAATTCGTGTTATGGGGCCGGTTGAGTCTCCTATTGCAAAGATTAAAGGGAAATACAGGTGGCAATTCCTCTTCAAATGCGGGAGCAGCAGACTTCTAAGGCTCCTTTTAATGGAAGTGGAACGACTCTGTGCAAACGATTTCAGATCCAGCGGCGTAAGTTTCCGGATAGATGTAGACCCCTATCATATGTTGTAGGATTGCGGATTGCAGGCTTGGTTCTAACGCGGTCCATTAGATTTATTTTCTTACTCATAATCTTAATCGTAATCATAATCGGGCAGATCTAAAATAGGCTGTAAAAGAGCAAGATTATGATTACGATTAAGATTATGACCTTCCGAATGTACTCTCGACTAATTGGATCAAGTGGGCGAAATTAGAACCAAGCCCCAGAATACGGAT
>DUZB01000077.1 GCA_013349725.1 Deltaproteobacteria bacterium
AGCGGGAATCCAAACGCTTCGGAAAACCTGGATTCCGGGTCAAGCCCGGAATGACGTTAAGCCCTTTTCATATAAAATCACGTTAATCCGCGATGAGCCATTAATTTTCAAACAGGCTCTTAAATAGCCTACCGCCATTACTCTAACAAAATCCCGGGATGTTTGCAATCGCCCGATTGTCAAAAACGAAGGCGCCTTACGAAAACGGCAGTGTTGACAGGACCGTCTGCACCTGTTACTACACTCCGAACAAAAGAGAAGAGGATATAGAAGGACGAAGCGGAAAGGGTCAGAGAATAACTACCCTTTACGAATAACCAGTACCCATTGCCAGAACCCAATGCCCTGCCACCGGGTCTTTGAGCCCGGATTCACAGAAAGGATTTTAAGCGTTTACCTATGTACGAGGGAAAAATTGTAGAATATATAGACCAGGGTCGTTTCATATGCACCCTATGCATCGAGGAAAGGGGGAGCCATCTACATCTATTGACGGCTTCAAACAGGGAAGTCAATCTTTCTCCGAAAAGGGCCATTGTGGTTTCTGAAACCGGTGTGGATGTTTCAAAGCCCAGGGAAGATCTTATCGCAAGACTTCGTGAGATTGAAGATGTCAGGGGCAGCCTGAAACAGAAAATTGATGTGGCGGAAATCTGGGAACTGGTTCGAGATGATGAGGAGACATACGGCCATAAATATCTGGCGGAACTTGTCTTTGGGGATGAAGCAGGAGACAACCATGCCTCTGCGGTCCTGAGGGCAATTTTTGACGACCGTTTATTTTTCAAGATGAAAAACGGGCAGTTTACTCCTAATTCCGAAGAACGGGTGGATCAGATCAGACGACAGAAAGAGGAAGAGGAGATCAAATCCGAGAGACTCAGAAAGGGAAGCGCTTGGCTTTCGGAAGTCTTTCAGGGAAGAAAAGCGGAAGCGCCTTCTTTCAAGGAAGAAATTGTTGACCTGCTGGTCCAGTTGGCCCTCGACGGGAATGATGCCCCGGATTTCAAATACGGCAAGGAACTTCTTACCGCGGCCGGTATTACCGATATCAAGCAGTCCATGTTTCTGCTTGTGAAACTGGGCATATGGAGGGAAGATGAAAATCTGGATCTGTTGAAGTCCGAAATTGAGACAGTCTTTCCCGAGAACGAACTTCAAGAAGCAGGGAAACTTGCAGCCTGGCAGCCTGATGCTGATGGTCGTGAAGATCTGAGGCGCCTTCCCTGCTTCACCATTGATGGCCCCGGCACGCGTGATTATGATGACGCCTTGAGTCTTGTTATAGAGGGGGATGAGCTCCTGGTCGGTATCCATATTTCGGATGTGGCTGCGGTGATTTCTCCCGGAAGCCTCCTGGATGGGGCGGCAGCCTCCAGGGCATCTTCCCATTATCTTCCACGCATGCAGATACCGATGATCCCCCCGGAACTTTCCCAGGATCTCCTGAGCCTTAAGAAGGATTGCGACCGACTTTCCATTTCTCTCCTGATCAGGTTTGACAGAACCGGAGACCTGCTCGATTATCGGTTTACTCCGGGCATTATACGGGTGCGGCAGCAGTTAATTTACGGAGACGTGAACGAGACCCTTGCAAATGAAAACGACCCGCTCATGAAGGAGTTGCACAGGCTGTGTCTGCGGTTACGCCAGAAGAGGATCGACCAGGACGCCCTGAACCTGTCTCTGCCGGAACTTGAATTTGCTTTCAGCGGCGAGGCCCTTGTTTCTCTTTCACTGGAAGAGCAGGACACACCCTCAAGAATGATTGTGGCTGAGCTCATGATCCTCTATAACAGCCTGGCTGCGGGATTCTGTCATGAGAACGACATCCCGATACTCTTCAGAAATCAGGCCCAGCCTGGTGAACGATTTTCCTTTGATGAATCCGGTTACGTTTACTATGTTTTCAGGCAGCGCCGTAAACTCAGTCCACTGCATATCTCTACAGTGCCAGGTAAACATTCCGGGTTGGGGGTAGATCTTTATACACAGGCAACATCCCCTATCAGGCGGTATCTTGATCTTGTTATCCAGAGGCAATTACAGCATTTTCTTTTGGGGAAAGACCTTTTTTACCAGGATGAAGATCTCGAGGAACTCAGGATTTCTCTTGAACCCATCCTCAAGAGAGTTGGAATCATCAAGCGAAACCGGATTCGTTACTGGACCCTTAAATTTCTTTCCCTGCATAAGGGAGAGGTTTTTGAAGCGCTGGTCCTGGATGAAATGAAAAGCAAATATCGTGTGATCCTTCCAGATTTCATGCTTTTATCGGATATGAAGCGTCAAAATGGCGTGATTCTTTCTACAGGTCAGCGCATACAGGTGAAAATGAAAAAGGCGGATCCCTGGGATGATGTTCTCGCCCTTGAGTATGTGGATGAGCTGTAGAGAAATTTCTGAAACTTGAGTCGCCTCACTATTCGTCCGCCCCGGAAGGATCTGTATTGACCTCTTTGTTCAAAATACATCTTCCCATTTCATTATAAACCAGGATGTTGAAGGACCGAATGGTTGTGTCCGGTGAATCGAGAAAATAAGTGCATCGGATATTTTTGTAGTTTTTTATCCTGAAAGGCTGTCCTTGTCTGTGCTGGACGGGAACGCCGTTATGAAGCGGTGTTTTTGGATAACTCCAGAATCCCGGTCGGTCCTTCCGTTTGTCCATTGCAATGGCGAACACGTATCCTCCGATCTGCTGATGGGAAAGGTTCTCGTTTGTCACTCTGAATTGTACCGACAACTTTTCTCCGTCCCTGCTGATGGTAAACTTCTCTATCCCTACTTTTTCTTCCGTGATACCGCTTTTGGAGAGCTGCGAGCCCTTTCCCGCGGCTGGAGGATTCCCGGCTTCTTCCTCTGCAGGCTTTCCAGGTTGTTCCTTTCTATTTTTGTCCTTCGTGAACGCATCCCTCTTTGACCGATCCGATTCTTCGGCCTGCTCCAGACGCTCTCCGGTATTGTGCATTTTATCTGTTGTGTTTAGAGATCGTCCCTGCAGCTCTTCTACAGGCACTTCCTGGACTACTCCCGTGAGCAGTGTGTCCATATACAGGTAAAGGCACAGAAATGAACTCAGAACAAGGAGTCCGAAGAAAAGAATAGAGCCGATCAATGACTTGGAGGATATCCGGAAACTCCTCACCTTCCCGGGGCCTCTCGAAATCATGATGGTAAAGTGAGACCTCTCGGGAGGTTTTTTCCCTTTCATCCGTATTCCGGACCCCGAATTCCATTCCTCTATTTTCTTGTTATCCACACCAACACCCACTCAAAGACAGCATCTGATGTTTTTTGTGAGAGAGGTCTATCAGACTGAACTTTTCTCACATGAAATGGTTTAATAAAATTCCGAAAGATAGAAAGATTCCATGGACGATCAAGGTCTGGATGGTCAGGGCCTGGGCCGGGATCAATCTGTCATGGGAAAGGTATTCTCTCCACAGTATCATCATGGCTTTCAGAGCCGGAGGAAGGGCCGCAAACGAGAGCATAATCAGATAGGAAAGCTGAAAGGCTTCTATAAGGAAGATAACCGAAAGAAAACCGACGGTCATAATCGATATATAGATAATTCTCGCAGTTGCGGGGCCTGATCTGACGACCAGGTTTTTCTTTCCGGACTTTTTGTCGGCCTCATAATCGGGGAACTGGTTAATCCATATGACCCCTGAAATAAAAAAGCCCTGGGGAGCGCCTAACATAAATGCCGTCCAGCTCAGGGTCCCGGACATGGCATAAAAGGTTCCGAGAGTGACCAACGGGCCAAAGGCAAAAAAAATGACCAATTCACCCCAGCCTCGATTCATGAGCTGCAAGGGAGGCGCCGAATAAGCCCATCCGATGCCAAGGCCCAGTATCCCGATGGGGATTACAAAGGGTCTGCCTGAAAAAGCAAGCCAGATCCCGGTTATCAATCCCACAGCGAAAAAAAGCAGCGCCATCGCCAGTACCCTTCCCGCGGTAAGTTTCCCGTCCTGGAGGACTCGGCTGCCCCCGCTGAAGGGGGTAACCCGCACGTTGAGCGGATCGCTGCCCCTTGCATCAAAATAGTCATTCAAGAGGTTTGAACCCAGGTGAAGCCCGGTGATTCCTGCAAGGCAGAGGAGGAAAAAGCCGGGAGAAAAACATCCGCGGTCAAAAGCGAAAGTGGCGCCTATGATCACTGGAATCACGGAGCCTGCCAGAAAAGGTGCTCTAACTGCCTTCACATAAGAATTCATGGTTGAAAAAAACCTGATTTTGGTGTCTATTCCTGATCGCAGATCAAAAGGTCATTTACTTCCTCAGATTGGATATGTATCAGAACATGCGTTTTATTTCAACCCGCACGTGCAAGGGATCATGGTTTTCATCTTTTGCTGCGGCCCTTAGGGTCTGGAAAGGAATAACTCGTTGGAATTCGCGCACAGATTTAGGCCATATTTGGTCGATCCGATTGAGCAAAACCGCAATCGTGGCAGGACCACGTTCAGGATTTTGCGATTGAGGATTGGCCGGAGATGGCGTGAAGCCGGGATGTGAAAACGATGAGTTATTGATTTTCAGACCCTTAAATCAGTCCCCTGGAAAAGTTTATGGATAAAGCACCGGAAATAACCTTAGGAAAGATATCAGAAGAAGATAGTGCGCCTTCGTTTATGACTCAAGTGGGGCCGCTTCTTTTTCTAACGAGCATATTTTTTCTCGGTTTCATTGGGAGAATTATTTTTTCTCCCTTGATGCCGGCCATTGAAAATGATCTTGGACTGACCCATGCCGATGCAGGGGCGCTATTTCTTATGATATCTCTCGGGTACTTTGTTTCTCTCATCGGTTCCGGTTTCATTTCCTGCCGTATAGGCCATAAAAAGACCATTGTCATTTCAGCCGTGGCCGTTGGAGTCATTCTGGGGGTTCTCTCCATCTGCGAAACCTTGTGGGAAATTCGGATTGGAATGCTTCTGATTGGTCTGGCCGCAGGTCTCTATCTTCCTTCAGGGATAGCGTCGGTGACATCTATTGCAGATCCCGGACACTGGGGAAGAGCCATTGCCATACATGAACTGGCCCCGAACCTCGGTTTTGTTGTAGCCCCCTTGCTGTCAGAATTGCTTATGGCGTGGTTTTCATGGAGGGGCGCTCTTTTATTTCTGGGGACATGCTCTCTTTTTACGGGGATGGCCTTTGCGCGATTTGGCAAAGGAGCGGAAGGTTACGGACAGGCGCCCAGTTTTTCCTCTTTTGGAACGCTCTTCAAGGAGCGTTCTTTCTGGGTCATGATTCTCCTTTTCAGCTTCGGAATTACAGGCACGCTGGGAATCTATACCATGTTGCCTCTGTACCTGGTAGCCGAACAGGGGATCGAACGAAACTGGGCCAATACGGTGGTGGCGCTTTCCCGTATTTCCGGCCTGTTTATGGCTTTCGTGGCAGGCTGGGCAAGCGATCGGGTGGGTCCGAAAAAGGCCATGGCAACGGTGTTTTTGATTACGGGCATCATGACGATCCTCCTGGGAACAGTGTCCAGCTCCTGGGTGATCCTGATTGTATTTCTTCAGCCTGTCGTTGCCGTATGTTTCTTCCCGCCCGGATTTGCGGCACTCTCTTCCATAGGGCCGCCCAGTACACGCAGTGTGATTGTCTCTCTTACGGTGCCCGCGGCTTTTTTGATAGGTGGAGGCGCTATTCCGGCGGGAATAGGAATGATGGGGGATGCGGGGTCCCTTGGCTTGGGAATTGTCCTGACGGGGGCGCTTATTGGAACGGGTTTCTTGTTCGCTCTTTTTCTCAAGATTTCCAGATCATAAATCTTGCATCATTCCGTTTAGGCTTGACCCTGGAAGAGAGATCTTTTATAAAAAAAGTTGTAAATAGTTTCTTTTCCATGTGTTTTCTATTCCCGCCTGGCGGCACTGATTATTAATGAAGCAAAACCTGGAGGTTATTATGGGGAAAGTAGGAGTTATAGGAGTGGGGCAGACCGCTTTTGTGCGCGGTTATCCCGGTTCAATCAGGGAATTGGCGTTTGACGGTTTTAAAGATGCCTTACGAGATGCGGACATATCGGCGAAGGATATAGATGCCTCTATTATCTGTTCGGCGCCCGAATACGATAAGCAGAGGTCCCCCGCGGGGGTCCTGGCAGAGTATCTGGGCCTTACGCCGCAGCCTACGTGCTATCTGGAGACACTCTGCTCTTCAAGCAGTATGGGGTTGCGATATGCCTATTCTCTGGTGAAATCGGGCCTGCACCATGTGGTTGCCGTGATCGGTTTCCAGAAGATGTCGGAGATTTCCTCCGCGGAATCCCAGGAAAGAATGGGAAGGGGAGGGGATATCCAGTGGGAAAGCCCTTTTGGCACGATGATGCCCGCTTACTATGCCATGTTTGCCAGAAGGCATATGGAGGAATATGGAACGACCCCGGAGGATCTGGCTCTCATCCGGGTAAAGGCTGCCACCTATGGGCAGATCAACGAGAAGGCTGTATACCGCAAGCCTGTTACTTTTGAAATGTTTTCCGATCCTGAAAGTCCCATGTCCGGACCTGTTGCAAGCCCCTTGAGGGTGGGGGACTGCTGCGCAAACGCCGATGGGGCTTCCGTTGTTCTGGTTGCCAGTGAGGAAAGAGCGAAATCTCTGAGCAAAAAGCCGGTCTGGATCCTGGGACTCGGAGCTGCAACGGCCAGCGTGAATCTTGCCGGAAGAGATCTTTTCTCCGGGCTGAAGGTTGCCAAAGAGGCAGGAGAACAGGCCTATAAGATGGCAGGCATCACCGCAAAGAATGTAAATGTGGCGGAAGTACACGATTGCTTTACTATCGCGGAAATGATGGCTTATGAGAACCTGGGATTCGCCAAACCGGGTGAAGGCAAAGACCTGATTAAATCAAAGGAAACCTATAAGGAAGGAAGCATCCCGGTCAATGTGGATGGTGGCCTGCTTTCAAAGGGGCACCCGATCGGCGCCACCGGCGGTTCTCAGGTCAGGACCATTGTCCTGCAGTTACGGGGAGAGGCAGGCGACATGCAGGTGAAAGACCCTGAAATCGGCCTGGTCCACAACATCGGTGGTGTGGGTCTATACGGAAACGTCAGTATTTTCGGGAGGTAGGAGCATGGGCAAGAAGAGAGAAGTGGATGACCGATTTAAGAAATTTGGAACAGTGAGCTTTACCTCCATTACCAAGGTGAACGATTTTATCAGCTATCTCGAAGACGGTAAAGTAATGGGCTCCCGCTGCAAGGAGTGCGGGCTGTTTTTCTTTCCTCCAAGGGCGGACTGCCATCAATGTCTTTCCAGCAATATGGAGTGGGTGGAAGTATCGGGAAAAGGAAAACTGGTGACCTACAGTAAACTGGAATTCGCACCCATTGGTTTTGGCGATGACCTGCCCTATGCCATTGCCGTCCTGGATTACGGGGACTACAAGGTATTTGGAAGGATTTCCAGTGATGTGCCCGAAGGCGAGATCAAAGTGGGAATGGAAATGACCACGAAGGCGAACACCCTTCCCAACGGGCAGTTGAACTACGTGTTTCAAAAGGCGTAAATCGTTTCTTCCCGGCCCCTGCCTTTCCGGTGGGGGCTTTTTTTGTATGAGCCAATTTCAAAACGCCCCCTTTTGCTCTCCGAGGCGTAGGCTCGCTCTACGAGCCGGAGGCCCGATCTCTGCGTCAGGCTTAAATTTTAATCCTCGAAATAT
Source organism: Deltaproteobacteria bacterium (assembly GCA_013349725.1). Next base: position 7,691 of record DUZB01000077.1, read on the forward strand.
CACATATATTCCTGTGGTTAAAATTTTCGCCTTCCTTGATCTCGAACAAAATTGAGCATTTTGAAAATGGCTCGTATGTATGAGAAAATAAGGAGGGTTTTTCCATTGACCCGTAACGGTTCAGAATGGCTGGAGATCTGCATGGATACGGACCCGGCTGTCCACGACGCACTGAGTGCCTTTCTTTTCGATCTCGGATGTAATGGTGTTGTATCGGAAGACTTCGGCAAACCTACCTTGAAGGCCTACCTTCCCTTCCGTGAAGACCTTGAGGAGCTCAAATTCCGAATATACGCCTACCTTTCGGATTTGAGGGAAATGTTCCCGGGAATGAATCCGTCCCAGATCCTTTTTAACCGGATTCCCGATCAGGACTGGGGGGTTCAGTGGCGTGCATTCTTCCATCCCGTAGAGATTCCTCCCCATTTGCTTATCCTGCCGGCCTGGGAACCTGTTCCGGAAAAGGTTCCCACCCACGTTATTCGCATTGACCCCGGTCCCGCATTCGGCACAGGTCAACACGCTACTACAAAGCTCTGTCTGAAAGCGATGGAGAAGTTCCCAGAACAGACATCAGAATCGTGGACCATGTTAGACGTGGGCACGGGCAGTGGAATCCTGGCCATTTACGGAGAAAAGCTGGGCGCAGAGCAAGTGGTTGCCATCGATGTCGATCCGGACGCCATTGAATGGGCTGCACAGAACATTTCCCTGAACGGGGGATCAGGCGCCATTAAGCTTTCCACCGCTTCCATTGAAACATTGGAGGCCACATTTCCATTAATCTGTGCCAATCTGATTCTCAGCGAGATCGTGAAGCTTATTCCCCGGTTCTCACAGTTGCTAAAGCCCGGCGGGTATCTGATCGTATCCGGCATCCTGGCGGACCAGGTGGAAACTGTAAACGATGTTCTCGAAGAGAACAAACTCAGCTGCTTCGAAACCCTTTACCTGGAGGAGTGGGCCTGCATGATTGTGGTCTCAAAGTGAGAAGGTGAGACGTTTTTTTGTTGAAAATTTGAGGCTCAAGAAAGACGGCTCCTGCGTGATTTCGGGGTCGGAAGCCCGGCATATGACGAAAGTTGTCCGGATGAGGCCGGGTGACCGGTTTGAGCTCATGGGGGGCGAAGGGGAGCGTTTTCTGGCCGTGGTTCGTTCCATTGGTCCCCGTCAAGTGCTGGTTGACATAGAAAGAGCCCTCGTCGCTTCGGCTCCTTCACCCGTTGAAATCACCCTCTGCCAGGCCATTTTAAGATCCGACCCGATGGACTATTTGATTCAGAAAACTTCAGAACTGGGTGTGGACCGGATCTTTCCTTTTTTCAGCATGAGGACCGTTGCGAAAATTGAATCGGAGAAATTCGAAAAGAGGGTGAGGCACTGGCAGGGTGTTGCGGTGAGCGCGGCAAAACAGTGCGGAAGGCCGCTGCCGGCCCGGGTTTCTTCGCCGACTTCTCTTCCGGAGCTGCTTATCGGATTGTCCGGGGAGGAGTGCCTCAAAGTGGTCCTGTGGGAAGAGGAAGAATCGATGGGTCTCAAGGGACTTCTTAAAGAATCTGCTAAAAAAGAAAGAGTCATCGGCATGGTCGGTCCTGAAGGCGGCTTTTCTATGGAAGAGATCCGGATGACAAGGAAAGAGGGTTTCATTCCGGTATCCGTGGGGAGCAGGGTGTTGAGGGCTGAGACGGCGGCCATGACTCTGGTGGCCCTGGTCCAGTATGAATGGGGGGACCTGGGATAAGGGCTCACTCAAAAATAAATTTCTTGACATCTCATTCCGGCAACCATATATTTCTCAAAACGCATACAGGAGAGATAATGAAAAAATTTATCGAAGTGATGAAGGCCCTTTCAGATCCCAACCGGGTCAGAATCGTGAAGATGCTCCAGCACCGCTCCATGTGTGTGTGCGAGCTTCAGGCCGGTTTGGAAATTTCTCAGCCCACGGTATCCAAGCATCTTAAAATACTGGAAAGATCCGGGTTGGTTGGGTTTAAAAAAGATGGTCTATGGGTGGACTATTTTCTTGCTGATGGAAGCGAAAGTCCATATGCCGGGGTCCTTTTGGGGAACCTGAGGCACTGGCTTGAAAATGATGAGGCGGTTTCCCAAATCGTGAGAAAACTCCCTTCAATACGCAGAGAAGAAATTTGCAAAAAGTAATTTTTTTTGTGGCATATATATTTACATATAGCTATTTATAGATTGATATTGCGGTCAAATGGGCGCAAGGATGGAAAACGTTGGTGAAGGAGTCTGAATCATGAAAGAACGCTGGAAACTGCTGATTATTGTGCTGATGTTTGTTGCGGCCTATTATGTCCCCTGGGCGGATCCCGTCATTCGCCGGTCCGGTCTGGAGGCCTTTCTGATGCTCCAGGAATATGCCAGGGAACATGTGCTGACCTGCCTCATCCCTGCGTTTTTTATTGCCGGGGCCATAGCCGTCTTCGTGTCCCAGGCATCGGTTCTTAAATATTTCGGGGCCACGGCCAAAAAAATTCTCTCCTATTCGGTGGCCTCTATTTCGGGGACAGTCCTCGCGGTTTGCTCCTGTACCGTGTTGCCCCTTTTTGCGGGGATTTATACAAGGGGGGCCGGCATCGGCCCTGCAACGGCGTTTCTCTATTCAGGCCCGGCCATCAACGTGTTGGCCATCGTGCTCACAGCCAGGATTCTCGGCTGGCAACTGGGACTGGCCAGGGCCATTGGCGCGATCGTTTTTGCGGTCATCACCGGTCTGCTCATGGCCTTCATCTTTCGAAAAGACGACGCTGCAAGGGCAAAAGGAGAGATATTTCTCCCTGAAGATGAGGGACAAGGACGGACTCTTACCCAGGATGCCCTCTTCATGCTTACCATGGTGCTCATCCTGATCTTTGCCGCCTTTGCAAGACCAGCCCAGGGGTCAAGTGGACTGTGGCCGGCCATTTTTGCCGCCAAGTGGTATATCACCGCCGGACTCCTGATTGTTTTGGGCTTTATGCTCAAGGCCTGGTTCATCAAAGAGGAACGCGTAACCTGGGTCCAGTCTACCTGGGGGTTCATGAAACAGATCTTTCCGCTCCTTGGCGCGGGCGTTCTTGTGGCAGGATTCATGCTGGGAAGACCTGGCCATGCCGCTCTGATTCCCGACCAGTATATCGAAGGACTCGTCGGTGGAAACTCCCTGTGGGCAAACCTCTTTGCTTCGGTTTCGGGCGCCCTCATGTACTTTGCCACCCTCACGGAAGTGCCCATTCTCCAGGGGCTCATCGGTGCAGGTATGGGAAAGGGGCCGGCGCTATCCCTGTTGTTAGCGGGGCCTGCCCTTTCCCTTCCCAACATGCTGGTGATCGGAGGGGTCATGGGCGCCAAAAAAACGGCGGTTTTCTGCACGATCATTGTGGTATTATCTACCATCGCGGGGATGCTGTATGGATGGATTGCAGGATAAAGATGGAGGTATTCCATGTCAAAAGATGAGGTCACCCAGATCAGGGTAGGGAATTCTCCCGTCGGTATTATAGGTATCAAATCCGTCTTGGAAGAGATGGCCGAAGAGTATGGGGAAAGACCAGATGAGGGAGTTCGGGAAGAACTCCTGTATCGTCTGGAAAAAAGGAACTACATCCCGCAAAAGGTAAGGGAAAATTATGGAAAGGCCTTCCTGAGGGAATTTAAGAAATTCTTGGGGAAGCCCTTGGAAGAGGAAGAAGGAGAGGGGCTGGTTATCAAGATCCTGGGACCAGGGTGTGTGCAGTGTGATCGACTTGAGCAGGAACTCATGCAGGCCATGAATGAAACCGGGATTATCGCCGATATGGAACATGTCCGGGATATCAAAGAGATTGGTCGATACGGTGTGATGGGAACCCCGGCCCTGATTATCAACGGCAAAGTCAAATCGGTGGGAAAGGTCCCGCCGCGGGCCAGTTTGATCCAATGGCTTGAAGAAGTGGGCAGCAGTTGAAATTGGCAACAAAACAATAAAAAAAGAGGTGGGATTATGGAGATCAAGGTGCTGGGGCCGGGATGCCCTAAATGTGAACAGACGGAAAAGCTTGTGAAGGAAGCGGTTCAGGAATCTGGTGTCGATGCTGCCGTGGAGAAAATCAAGGATATTGTGGAAATTGCCAAACATGGTGTTTTCATGACCCCTGCCGTGGTGGTGGATGGAGAGGTGAAAAGTGTTGGCAAGGTCCCTTCAAAAGAAGATATCAAGGGATGGATAACCGGGAAATGATAGCCGAAAAATGCAATTAGCTGTTGGCCGTTAGCTTTTAGCTCAACAACATCAAAACGTTGTTAGCCAATCAAGTTTCATCAAAAAGTGAGATTTCCAAATCAGAGAAAAATCATGTAAATGGTCCCGGTCTTTAAGCTAACGGCTAATAGCTAAAAGCTAATTGCAGCTGTTACGTGATGCGAAAAGCCCGGGCGGATGAAGGAGTCAGAAAATTGCGGAGCGGAGAGAAAGTGAGAAAAAAAGTGCGAAGGAAGATCCTTTCTGTATTGGCCCTTGTGG
>DUZB01000078.1 GCA_013349725.1 Deltaproteobacteria bacterium
CCCCGTCAATTCCTTTGAGTTTTAGCCTTGCGGCCGTACTCCCCAGGCGGAGAACTTAATGCGTTAACTTCGGCACAGCAGGGGTCAATACCCGCTACACCTAGTTCTCATCGTTTACGGCGTGGACTACCAGGGTATCTAATCCTGTTTGCTACCCACGCTTTCGCGTCTCAGCGTCAGTATTGGTCCAGAGAGTCGCCTTCGCCACAGATGTTCCTCCTGATATCTACGAATTTCACCTCTACACCAGGAATTCCACTCTCCTCTCCCATACTCAAGTAAAGCAGTTTCAAATGCACTTCCCGGGTTGAGCCCAGGGCTTTCACATCTGACTTACTAAACCGCCTACACGCTCTTTACGCCCAATAATTCCGAACAACGCTTGCACCCTCCGTATTACCGCGGCTGCTGGCACGGAGTTAGCCGGTGCTTCCTTCAATGGTACCATCAGATCTGCCGGCTATTGACCGGTAGACGTTTTTCCCACTTGACAGAGCTTTACGACCCAAAGGCCTTCTTCGCTCACGCGGCGTTGCTGCGTCAGGGTTTCCCCCATTGCGCAAAACTCCTCACTGCTGCCTCCCGTAGGAGTCTGGACCGTGTTTCAGTTCCAGTGTGGCTGATCATCCTCTCAGACCAGCTAACCATCGTAGCCTTGGTAGGCCATTACCCTACCAACAAGCTAATGGTACGCGGGCCCATCCTTGAACGGCAACTTTCATGAAGAGGTCACCTTTAATCCCGAAAACCGAAGTCTTCGAAACCATATCCGGTATTAGCACCGCTTTCGCAGAGTTATCCCAGATTCAAGGGCAGGTTACCCACGCGTTACTCACCCGTGCGCCACTTTACTCCCTCCCGCAAGCGGGAAGTTTCTCGTTCGACTTGCATGTGTTAGGCACGCCGCCAGCGTTCGTTCTGAGCCAGGATCAAACTCTCCACTTAAACTTTAAGAGGGTTAAGACCCTTCTTTAAATCTTACTGAATTTACTAATTATAACAGAGACCTACACATAGATCACTATTTAGTTTTCAAAGAGCAAAACAACAAAAACATCGTCTTTCCAAACTACATCTTCCAGCTGCCATTGTCAAGCAAGAAATCAATCTTTTCTCAAACATTTTGTCGCCGAAAGAATTTATCTTTATACGCCTATCCATTTTACTTGTCAATATCTATTTTGTAAAAAAAACGCTTTCATCACAGAAACAAAAATCAGGAACCACTCTTGAGCCCGGAAAAGATATCCCAGCTTTTCAAAATGCGGAATGCCTGTTGCACCTGGTTGTCCCGATCCAGAAGTTCCAGCGCTTTTTTCTGCTTTTCGGTCAGTTTTTCGTTGGTGCTTGTTTTCTTTTCTTTCGTTTTCTCCAGAGGCATATGCCCTTTGAGGTCTTCTTCCCGCATAAACTCCGGGGTCTTTTTCTTTTCCTTTTTCTCGCCAATCTCGAATGGAATTACCAGGTCGGGTGTAATTCCGCTTGACTGGATCGACGTTCCGTTAGGTGTATAATATCGGGCCGTTGTCAATCGCAGGCCGGACCCGTCAGACAAAGGGAGGATGGTCTGTACCGATCCTTTTCCAAATGTCCTTGAGCCGAGGATAAGCGCCCGCTTATTATCCTGCAGCGCCCCTGCAACAATCTCCGATGCACTGGCGCTTCCCCCATTAACCAGGACCACAATGGGGTAATCCCTTTTCGTCCCTTCCTTGTGAGCAGAAGCCTTGATATTGTGAGAACTGCTTCTCCCTTTCGTAGTTACAATAACTCCTGCATCAAGGAAAAGTTCAGAAACCTCAATGGCCTGCGAAAGCAAACCCCCGGGATTGTTCCTGAGGTCAACAATAAGTCCCTTTATTTTTCCATCTTTTTCAAGATCTTCAAGGGCAGCCGCAAGATCCTCAGAAGTATTTCCCTGAAAACTTGATACCCTTACATACCCTATCTGGGGAGAGAGAGAAAAATATCGAACGCTCTTCAGTGGAATGACCCCGCGGGTAATGGAAAACTCGAGCGGCTTTTCTTCCCCTTCTCGGACAATCGTCAATTTAACATCCGTTCCCTCAGGGCCCCTGATCTGCTTGACCGCTTCAATGAGGGTCATGTCCATAGTGGACTCATCTCCAACTTTCACAATCTTGTCGCCCGCTTTGAGCCCGGCCTTATAGCCCGGGGTGTCTTCAATCGGGGAAACCACAGTTAGGACTCTATCTTTAATGGTGATTTCAATGCCAATCCCGGAAAAACTTCCCTGCGTCTCTACCATCAACTCGGTATGCTCTTCCTTGGTCATGAACGATGAATGGGGATCGAGGCTTTTTACCATCCCCCTGATGGCGCCATAAATCAGATCCTGAGAGTCCTGAGGCTCCACATAGTTTTTCTCAATCTGCCTGAGGACTTCCGTAAGAATCTCTATATTCTTGTAAACCCCTTTGGTATCGGCTTCCACCTCCCCGCCACTGCCCTGGAAGAAAAGTAACCCCCCTGCAAGCGCACACAGTATTGCAATATTTACGATGAATTTCCTTTTTAAAATTGGCATGTGCATCTCCTTGAAAAACTCTATTTTAACGCAAACCATTCCAGTGGGTCAAGATTCCTTCCACCCTTTCTGATTTCAAAGTAGAATCTTGATCCCCCTGAAATCCCATCCGTCCCGGCCACGCCGACGGCATCGCCCTTTTGCACCAGATCCCCTTCAAGCCTGTTTCTTTTTGAAAGATGCGCTGATACAGTGAAAAATCTTTCCCCATGACCAATGATAATCAGTTCCCCATATCCTTTCAACTTCCCTGAAAAATCTACCCTCCCCGAAAAGACAGCCCTTACATCAGCCGCCGCCGGCAGTTCAATCAGCACCCCTTTCTGCTGTTCCTGCCTTGTCCCTTCAGGGAATTCATTCCCGTCAATAATTCTGCCTTGTGAAGGGAACGGGAGCTTCCCTCTCATTTCCCCAAAACTTCTGGGAACACTGACATCCACAACCTCCCTTTTCGGTATGTTCAAAGAAGTCAGCTTCAGATCCTTCGCTGCATTCTGCAGTTGCCTCACGGAAGTTTCATGAAACTCCTTTTCCTTGTGAGTGGTCATGAGCCGAAAGACTTTTTCTTTAACGGAAATCTTAAGGTTTTCCAAACCGATCTGCTCTTTGCGGTAAACCTCTTCAATTTTCAGCAAGCTCTTTTCGATTCCTTTTGCTTCCCGGCGGCGTTTCATGGCAAGGTCCATCACCTCCGTGAGATCGTCCCGATCCTCAGCCATAACCACCTTTAAATATTTCACCCGCCGGAGAAACTGCCAAGGCTCCTCCACGTCCGCCAGCGCCTTAACATACCCTTGTTTGATATATTTGTACATAGCAATCAATCGCTGCATTACCACGCTTTCGGCTTCTTTTTCAAAAACCCTGGCTTCAACAAGTTTTATTTTCAATCGGCCTGCTTCAGCTTCCGTCTTTCCTATCTCTTCCTGCAACGCCGAAATGGCTTCTTTTTTTTCTTTGACCTCCCTTTCCAGGTTTTCCAGTTCTATAAGCAGGTCTCTTTCACGGGAATTCACATGGGTAAGCCTCTTTTTTTCGTTCAATAAACGGGACTCAATCTCATTTATCTGAGACTGCACAGTCGGGGATGAACTCCGGGAAATGGATGCAGAAAAAACAGAGGCGAAGGCAGAAAAAAACAGTGCCGCAAGGAAAAAAGCTCCTGCTCTTTTTGTCATGAATTTGAAAAGGTTTTCCATATCATAAAATGAAAAATGAACCTCGGCTGGAAGACACAGTAAGAATCCGGAATCAGGTTCTTTACGTTGAGATAAAACGGGCCACAGCGATCAAGCTGCCCGCAACCCCCAGGGCAACCCCTATAAACAAGAGGAAAAGAATATATTCCGCCGGTAGAAAGACAAAATCAAGTGTGATAAGGCCAAGAAAATTAATCTTCTTTGCTGCAAAAATCAGGTAGCCCGAAAGAAGAATAAGGAGCGCACCGACTCCGCCTGCAGCCCCGATCGCCGCACCCTCAAATACAAACGGCTTTTTCACGAACCAGTCTGAGGCGCCAACCAGCTTCTGTATCTCAATTTCCTCTTTCCGGGCATAAATGACTAATTTAATGGTATTGGTCAGGATGAAGAGGACGCCAAGGCACAGGATTATCCCGACGAAAATTCCTGCCAGAGACATATTTCTTATCAATGGATCGAGCCTTTTCAGCCATTCATGATTAAACTGAACCTCCTCCACCCCATCCAGTTTTTCAAGATTTCCCCTGATCTCTCGAATGTTCTTTTCAAAATCCTCGCCTTCGCCTTCAAAAATGATCTCATAGGACGCGGGAAGCGGATTGCGTGATAACCGGTCCAGAAGAACAGATTCCGGCCCAAGGGCGCTTTTGAGATCGGCCATCGCCTGTTTCTTCGAAATATATTTACTGATTTCCGCCCCTGGGAGGCCCCGGATAAAAGAATCCACCTTATCCCGTTTAAAATCACTGATATCATCCTGCAGGTAGACCGTCATTGAAAAGGTATGTCCCCAGCTTTTTATCCAGGCATTAAGGTTGCCGAACAACAAAAAAAACGACCCAAGGATGACCAGCGACCCCATGGTGGCGCCTACAGCAACACCATAAACAAACCGGTTCTTTCGGATATGTTTCAAGGTCTGTTCCATAGAATAGAAACGGCCGCCTGTTGCCACCATGTGGTTAGATTATTCCTTGATTTAAAACGATCGTCCTGAAATCGTTATTTTCCAGAAGTTCCCGGCTGTGGGTTGCCACCACCACGGTTGCTCCTCGCTGGTGGATTTCCTTAAACATCTCCATAATCCGGGTGGTTAAATCAGAATCCAGATTGCCCGTAGGTTCATCAGCGAGCAGAATAAGCGGATCCTTTACCATTGCCCTGGCAATAGCAACTCGCTGCTGCTCCCCTCCTGACAGGACAAGGGGCAGTAGGTGAGCTTTCTTCTTCAGGCCGACAAATTCGAGCACCTGGCGGGTTTTACTCTGTATCACACTGTCAGGCGCTCCCATAATCTCCAGGGCGATGGACACATTCTCCGATACGGTCCGGTTGGGCAGTAATTTGAAATCCTGGAAAACGTACCCGATTTTTTGGCGGAGGAGATCAAGCCTCACCCTGCTTATCCTGCTCAAATTAATGGAGTCGACCAGTATGTTTCCACTCGAAGGTTTTTCAGAACCGTGAATCAAACGCAGCAGCGTTGTCTTGCCCGCACCGCTCGGACCCGTTATAAAAACAAACTCGCCCTTGGCAACGTGCATGCTTACATCATGCAGTGCGGTGTGATCACCGAATTTCTTGAACAAACGGAATAGCTGTATCATCGTATCCTATTCAAAAATCCGGGGTTGAATGGAGTCATGAGGTTTTCTTCGTTATTTCCTCAATAGGTTCCCATGGCCCTCAACAATCTGGCCCTTGCCAGGTGATAGTCGAAAAGTGCGTTAAAATGATTCACTCTGGCCCTGGTCAGGTACCGCTGCGCGTCAAGGACCTCCGTGGAAGTGCTCACTTGTGCCTTGTAGCGCTCCTGACTCACCCTTAGATTTTCTTCTCCCTGCTCCACAGCTTTTCTCGTTATGGGGATGTTTTCCTCCGCGGTCTGCAGATCAAGAACCGCATCTTTCACCTGCAGCTGGATCTGTTGTTCCAGCTCCATTTTGGTCTTCATCACTTCATTTTTTACGCTTTCTTGCTGCTTTACGGAGTAGTAGGTCTTGCCCCATTCCCAGAATGCCCACTCCATGCCGATGACCGCTTCCCAGTTGCTGGCCTGATGAAACTCCCCGCCCGACACCGAAGGGGTATCTCCCTGCTTTATATAATCCCAGGTAAACACGACTTCAGGATAATATTTGCTTCTGCTCAATCTGATCTGCTGATCCGTTTGAAGGAGGTTCACATCAATAAGTTTCATCTCCGGACGATTCTTGAAGGCAATCTCCACATATTCCTGAAAATTTCCATGCTCCGGGTTATGAACCTCCATTTTTTCCACCTCCACTTCGGCATTGACCGGCCGGGACAAGACCGCGTTGAAACTTGAACGAGCCAACCTGGACTCATTCTTTGCAGACGTCAAGTCATGTTTTGAATTACTGGCGTTTACTTCCGATTCAAGCAGGTCATTAATGGGAATCATTCCCACCTTATAGAAATTCCGGGCCACTTCGGCATGTGACTCCAGGGCTTCCGCTGCATTTAATGCGGCCTCCACAGCCATGTCCGCCGTAAGAATACTGAAATAGGCCGCCTTGGCATTCAAAGCCAGATCCAGTTCTTGTGTCTGCACTTCCAGCTCGGACTGATCAATCCCCAATTCTGAAAGACGATACTGGCTGATCAAGGCAAATCCGGTAAAAATCGGCTGGGTTACAGTCCCTCTCCACTGGTAATTATTCTGGCTGCCCACTTCAAACGGTCTGGAAAGTCCTGAAAAAAAGACTTCCTGGTTCATGCCAAATCTCTTGTAGCCGTAAGAGGTGCTCAACCTGGGAAGAAGATTCGCTCTTGCCTGATTTTTCACATATTCCGCCTGATTGATCTGTTCCTTTTTTGCTTTCAATTTCCAGTTATTGGCCAGAGCCTCTTTCACGCACTCATCCAGGGTATAGACCTTTTTTTCTCCGGCCTTCACTTCCTGAAAAAAGAGGAAAATGGCTGACAGAAAAAGAATACACCCCATCATGAGACTGCCTCCGCACTTCATCACCCGTCCCTCCAATGGATCTTTTATTATGAATAAGTAGTTAAGTACGGGTATTCATTAAAACAAGGACCAGGATATGTCAATGCAAACTTTACACAGGAAAAGGCAGTCTTTCCAGAGAAAATTTGCGTTTGACTAAATTACAGGACGTATATCAAAATGAGAAAAATCTCTTCCTTTTTCTCTCCCGATCCCTTGACCCTACCTTGACACGCTTGCAGTAAGGAACTATTTTTTTTGAGAGAAGGCTCATTTTTCCCGGTTTCCCCTGATAACATGAATGAAACGTCCATTTTCTTGCTCAACTGCTGATAATGAAAATATACGGAACCAAATATATATGGTTTATTCTCATCCTCGCGTTCCTTTTTCTCTGGACGAGAAATGGGGAAATGCCTCTTTTTTCCAGTCGGAACCCAAGCGCTGAAACCCTTGATTACAATCGCGAAGCTACAGAAAGCGGCGCCAGGGCGACCATTGTCTCGTCCGATGAAAAGATAAACATGGACGTCTTCGAAAAGAGCCATGGCGCTGTCGTGAACATTGCCACAACGACACTGGGGATGAATTTCTGGATGGAGATCATTCCCCAGAGGGGGCAGGGTTCAGGTTTCGTCATAGACGGCAGGGGCTATGTCCTCACCAACAATCATGTGGTAGCCAACGCCCGGAAGATTACCGTCACCATGGCCGGTGGGGAGAAAATTGAGGCCTCCCTGATAGGCAGGGATCCCGGGTTTGATCTGGCCGTCATCAAAATACCGGGAGCAAAAGTGAATGTGGTAGCACATCTGGGTGATTCAGACGCCGTCAAACCCGGGCAGAAGGCCATTGCCATCGGGAACCCTTTCGGTCTTTCCCATACCCTGACGACAGGGATCATCAGCGCCATGCACAGGAGCATAAAAACGGAAGACGGCAACCAGATAGAGGATCTGATCCAGACCGATGCGGCCATCAATCCCGGCAATTCAGGGGGGCCCCTTCTGAACTCCAACGGAGAAGTAATCGGAATCAACACGGCCATATTCAGCCTGTCGGGCGGCTATCAGGGCATCGGTTTCGCGATTCCCATCAACCTGGCCAAACAAGTGGCGACCCAGCTGATCACATCGGGAAGGGTGGCACGTCCCTGGCTGGGGATTACCGGCATTTCCGTCACTCCAAATCTCGCCGATGGGCTTGGGCTGAGCACCCGGGAAGGAGTCCTCGTAGTAGATGTGGTCAGAGGAGGACCCGGTCACCAGGGTGGTCTGAAGGGTGGAAATAAGCAGGTGGTCATTGCGGGGGTCAGAATACTTTTAGGCGGCGACATCATCACCGCAATCGATGATAAAAGGATTTATGACATGCGACAGATGGTCAGGCTTCTGGACAGAATGCAGGTGGGTGAAACCGTCATACTCAGCATTGTAAGAGAAGGTTACGAAAAGAAAATAGAGATCACTCTAACGGAAAAACCCTGAGTCTCACGTATACCATTCAAATTCTCTGGTATCGGATTTCAGATTCAGAAAATCCATTCCGCCATAAGGTCTTTTTTTGCTGCCTGGATTTTTGAATGATATTCCACGAAGAGCTCTACCGGTGAGATGTTTGACGGGAGTCGGAAAACCCGGCCCAGTCCAATGTCTCCCTGCCAAGAGCCAGAAGCACTGTCTTTTGTCCATTCATTCTTTTTTCACCCTTTATCATGAAAACGCATAGCGAACGGCGCAAAGAGCATAACAGAAAAACGCCGAGCACTATGCGCCTTGCATGTTCATTCCTCACCAAGAAATTTCTTCAACTGGCCTTCGAAATACGTTCTGTTGCCGGTTGCCCTTTCCGTGGCTCTTTTTATGACTCTGACCGCTTCCTCCCTGTTTCCGTTGACGAAGTAAGCCTCTGCCAGGGTATCAAGGAACTCGGGTTCGGGCTTCAGTTCCACCGCTCTCCGGGCCAGATTCAAAGCCCGGTGCAGTTCCTCGGGGCTGGTATCCGTCCCCGTCACCAGAAGCCAGGCAAGGTTATTGAGAGCGCCTGCCTGGGAATGGTCCCTTTCCACAATCCTGTCATAATAATGAATGGCCTCCTTGTCATCCCCCATCTGCTGGCTGACCATTGCCAGGTTATAATAGATCGTCAGGTTATCGGGTTCTTTTTTAATGCGCTCGATCAGGACCTTTTTCAGGATCGAATATTTCATCCCTTCCTTCACGGGACCGAAATTCAGCGCATACCCCAGAACGCATAGGGATAAAAAATAGACGAAAAAGGAGATAAGCACAAATCGATTGTGCTTTTTCAGCAGGGTTTTTTCCTTTACCGTTCGCCAGAGAAAATCGACTCTCTGCCCAATGCTGAAATGATGCCAGCTTGGAAGGTCTCGGCTTTTTCCGCTGAACAATGCAATTTTTTCCAGCGAGCTGATAATCGATGACGCCCCCCCCATGACTTTCGCGGAATAAAGATCGGCCTGCCTTTCAAAATTGCGCATAAAAAAACCCATCACATAGCGAAAATAGACAACCAGGGTGATGAGCATGGGCAGGGAAAGGACAAGGTAGAGCAGACTGGCCGACGAGGTCTCACCGCCGGTGAGAATCTCGGAAAACCCCGGATACAGGGTAAACAGGTACATGAAAAAATCGGAAAAACCGAAGGAGATGACCATATACCCCACAAAAAAAAGGAGGTAGAAAAGGAGGTGCCGGTATTTGGCATGCCCCATTTCATGGGCAAGCACCGCCTTGAGTTCGTTCACGGAAAGGACCTCCATGAGGGCATCGGTCATGAGAATATATCTGTATCTCGGAATGATGCCCATGATTCCGGCAGTCATCATCCGTCCCTCAAAAATCGGCCATCTGAGGAGTCTTCGATACCGGAATCCTTTTTCTGTCAGGAACCGCTCCAGATCCCTCCCCCTGTCCGACGACGAAAGGGGTTTGCATCCCCACCAGTATTGAATGACCCCGGGCATGAAAATCATCAGGAGCGTGAGAAACAGCGTAAAAAAAACCATCTGCCCATACAGGTCTTCAAAGATCCCGTCGACTCCCCCCCACGGCGTAAGGGCCAGGAGATCATACACAAGAGAAAGGGCGGCCCAGGGGAAAAGTACGGGGACGTTGAAACGGATATTGGAGAGGATGAATGATCGCCTTGTAATGCCCACCTGAAATGCCGCTGCGTATACAGGGTAAGCAATGTACCAGATCGTAATCAGGTAAAAGAAGAAGAGGGAAAGGGCAACGGTTCCCTGAAGGAGTGAGGAGTTTCTCACCAGGGGGATCAGATAGAGCCATTGTTTCAGATTAAAGACGCATACCGCCAGAGCGAAGAAAAACATGGCCAGGATGGAGAGCCTGACATTCAACCGCTGGTATCGTTCCGCCAGTCTGCCTTCGTGCCCCTCCGCAGCATCGGAAAGTTTAAGAAGACGAACAAAAGCGCTGCTGCAATACAAACTGAAAATCAGCCAGCTCAGAAAAAGCATCGCGGCTGTAAAAAGCATCGATTCTTCAGGAGGCGTAACAGGGTATCCGATGTTAAAGATGAGAAGGACGACGATGAAATAGAGAATATTGTTAAACATTGGGTTTAAATTGTTCCGTTTTGTATCCTATTCAAATTTCCCGGCAACCGATTTGAGATTCCGAGAACCCATTCCGCCATAAGGTCTTTTTTGCTGCCGCATCTGATTTCTATCGAGTTCCCGGTCCTTATTTGCTGGTACAACCAAAACCTGGCTTGGACCTATAATTTTTGCAATGTACCAGCAAATAAGGACCTCCGCCACGTGTGGAGGAGCTTTATCCAAGATGCGGCAGCAAAAAAGACCTTATGGCTCCATTCCTGCATGGATTTTTGAACAAGATACTCACTCTTCAATCTTCAATACTCAATCATCAGGCCTGCGGCTCCTCTTTGAGAAACTCCAGGGACCCTCCCCCCAGGTGAATGGATGGGTCCCCCTCTAACGAGATATTGACCTTGTAACGGGATTCCAGCTTGGCCAGTTCCTGCCGCTTCTTATTTTGAAGGTAGGTCGTTACCTCAATGGGCAAGGCCCCTTTTATTTTCGTTATGCTCTTATTGGAAATCCCCATGCGTATCTGCCTTAAAAAGGAAAGGGAGGCCGTCTCCACAGACGGGATCAGCCCCCTGCCCTGACAGCAGCGGCAGGTTTCGTAACTGACCGATTCAATGGAGGCCCGCAGCCTTTGCCGGGAGAGTTCAAGAAGACCAAATTTAGAAATAGTGGATGTGCTTATTTTGGCTTTATCATTCTTGGCCTGATCCCGAAAGGCCTTTTCCACCTCCCGGATATGTTTCTTATCTCTCATATCGATAAAATCGATGACCACAAGTCCACCCATATCCCGCAAACGGAGTTGCCTTGCAATTTCGTGCGCAGCCTCCAGATTGGTCTTAAATGCGGTCGTCTCAATGGTCTTGCCGCTTCTTCCCCGACCGGAATTCACATCGATGGCGATGAGCGCTTCCGTTGGGTCGATAACAATGGATCCCCCTGACTTGAGGGGCACCTTGCTCTGATAAATAGCGTCAATCTGTTTTTCGATTTCATAGTGGGCAAATATGGGGCGCTTTTCCTTATACAGCTTGACATCGTCTTTGTGCCGGGGAGAAACAATTCTCATGTACTCCTTGACCTTGGTAAAGGTCTCTTTATTGTCCACCAGCACTTCCGTAATCTCACTGGTAAAATAGTCCCGCAGGGTTCTGAAGCAGACATCCTGCTCTTGATGTATTACGGAAAATACCGGGGCTTCTTTCACGTTTTTCTTGATGTTCTTCCAGACCCGCAGAAGTCGGTTCAAATCCAGTGAAAGCTCGTTCTTGTTCTGCTTTAGCGCAGCAGTGCGGACAATGTACCCCACCCCGTTGGGGAGTTTGAAATTCACCATGATTTCCTTGAGCCTTTTTCGCTCTTCTTCATCTTCAATCTTTTTCGAGATTCCCCCCCTGCTCCCGGGCATGAGGATCAGATACCGGCTGGCCAGGGACAGGTATGTGGTAAGCTGCGCACCCTTGTGTCCTGGCATTTCCTTGGTAATCTGAACAAGAAGTTCCTGCCCTTTTTTCAGGGCTTTTTCAATAGGCGGAATCTGCCCTTCCTTTACGGATTCCGCCCCGGGAAGGTAATATTCCGGATGGACATCGTGTATGGAAAGGAACCCGTTCTTGTCGCTGCCATAATTGAAAAAGCAGGCCTGCAGGCTCGGCTCCACCCGTTCCACGACCCCCTTGTAGATATTTCCGACCTTCTGTTCCGATCCTGTTGTTTCTATGTAAAATCCATCCAGGAACCCCTCTTTTATAATGGCTATTCTGAGTTCCTCTTCTTCCACCGCATTGATAAGCATCTTTGTCGTCATTTATACTGTCCTGCTATTCCTTCCGTTC